>CAZEQQ010000098.1:0-8436 GCA_964514425.1 uncultured archaeon | reverse complement strand
CTTTCGAAGATGCGTGATTGGTTATCAAAGCAAGAGGACAGGCGTGAAGAAACCAGTACAATTTCTAATACTACCGAAATTTATAGTATTCCAAAAGTTCCAGAAGAAAAAACTTCAGCTTTAACTAAAACTATTTCTACTGATTTGGAGGATATTATGAAGAAATATGAAACTTGGAGCAAGAAAGACGAGGATGAAGATGAAGAAGATTTCTGATTTCACTGTTTTTTCTTTTTTGACTTTCTATCTAATGTACTATCAATAATAAGAGGCTTAAAATGACATCTAACGTACACATTATAAAAAAGAAGAGAATCTTCAAATTTGTCATGTATGACAGGATAAACATTTTACAGAAATCTCAAATAAAGGCATCTCTTCAGACTTTGATGTCCGAAAGTCATTTTAACACTATTGGCGTATCGTTTTTGGTATGGAAAAAAGAGTATCCGCCCAATAATGATTTAGTTTATCAAATCTGGAATATTAATGAAAATTACCGTTTTTCAAATGTCCAATCCAATCACATAAAAGGAAGTATAGGTGTATTAATTTCTTTTTCATATTCTAATGAGAATGCTCCAAGAGAAGTTATGGATTTGATCAACAATTACTTGGTCCTCAATAAAAGCGATCCTTTAGCCATTGGATTAATAGGTTACAATGATTTACAAGTTGACCCTGTTATGCAAGAAAAGGTTAAAGAGGGTATGGCAGATTTAAAGTATTTAATCAGTGATGAGTGGGGTATACCTCTATTTATACACAACATGAGCATGGATGAGACCGATTTTATTTCTTTGTTGTCAGGAATAGGAGATTCTATTCTTTTACAACTTGCTCAAGGCGATAGTTTCATAACAAAGAAGAGACATGAATCTTTAACTATGCTAATTGAAAGTCTTCGTAACACTTATCCAAATATAGCAGAGAGATTATCCTTAACTAAAGAAGGAGTTGTCATTCACGGTAAAATTCGCCAATACTTAATTGACTCTTATGGCACATCTTATCTCTATTCGGCTGGTAAACAGAAATATCTTTGCCTTGTTGATGACAGCACAGATAGTTCTTACAAATATTCCATTTCTCTTCAATCTCTTCGTGATATGATGGGAGAAAATAAATATCTGGTAAGACCCTTTATGGTTTTAGTAATTGCTAAAATATTCTTTTTATTAAATGACGATTATTATTATGGTATAGATACAATTTTTCGTAATCAACTGAGTTGAAAAAAGCTGTAATGTGTAGGTATTACATAAGGCTTACCGACAAAAATATATTTAAAATATGTCCGACATTATTTACTAAGATTGATTATGACTGACAAAAATTTTAAGAAAGTTTTAATTACGTTCAAAGTAACCTCAGATCAAAAAAGGTGGATGAATGAAGTCATGTCGGAATTAGATTATAATTCACGCTCTGATCTCATAAGAGACGCATTAGCTGATTTCATAGCAACAGAATATTACAAAGGCGAAGTGCCTAAAAAATCTGCAGTTTATGAATTACAACAAAATAGAGAAAAAGAAGCGTTACATTAACTTCTCCAATTTATTTTGCTTTGCTTTTGAATGATTTCATAAAAATCATGAGAGGGAAGAACTGAAGAAACAATTTGGTCTACATTTGAACGTAATTCAATGAAATCACCGTAGGATTTCTTTGATTTTAGCCAATTTACTACATATGAGTGGATGTTTTTCCATTGTTCAGGAGTGAGTTTAAGCACAGGAAAAGAACGGACAAAATTTGAGGTTATATCCCTTTGTAAGAAATTTTCAGCAAAAAACTGTATCAATGAAGAGCAAAGATAGCCAAAAATCATTTCGATAGTATAGTGAGGAGTATTAACTACAATAATATCAAATATGTCATTGCAATAGATTTTTCCTTTGTTATCTAAACCTATTGTCCACTCTTTTCCTCTATTTCTTCTAATTATTTTCCTTTGCTCAAACAATTCTTCGCTTCCTGAAGACCCTAAAAGAATTGTATCATAAATAAAGTATTCATTACTATTGAAAATTTGAAAGTTGAAGATACCTTTTATTGTCCCAGAAGGGTCAAAAATATTTTTATTTAGTAATTCCTTCTGTTTCTTTGATTCTAAGCGTTGAGTATTCATTCCTTTATCGTAAACTTCTTTATAAGCTTTAGTTAAAGTGAAACCCCTTCTAATCGAACAAATAGCATCTAAAGTCATTGAATTTTCAGGTGTTAAAAGTAACAAAAATTCTTGTAATTCTTTGGAAAACAGAGGGAATTTATACAATGGTTGCCTTATTGAATTCTTTGATACAAAAAAAGATTTCTCCTCTTCTAAGGTACATTCAATATCAGAGTTGAGCTCTTTTTTATTCCACATGATTATACAATATTCATTAGAAACATCGAAAAACCATTGTTTAGAGCCAATAACTATTTTTTTGAGCCCATATTCTTTGACAATTACTCTTCTCCAATTCATCCCATATGTTTCTGTTAAAAGGCCTAAAGGAACTATTAAAGCTCCCTTCTCTTTCGCTAGGTCCAATGACAAAATTGCGAAGAGTAATGAAAAGTTATATTTTCCTTTCTTCAAAGTATCAAAGGGAGCTGAATTGACAGTCTTATCATAATATTGAGAATTATTCTTGTTATAAATAAGCCATGGAGGATTTCCAATAACATATGAGAATCCATGTGTGGAAGATAGTTCAAGTTCATCAGTAAGGAAAATTTCTGGAAAATCAATGAACCAATTAAAGGAAGAAGAAAAACTAGAGCGAAGTTGTTCTATTTCCAAGATTTTTTCATAATTTATGATTTCTTTATCATACAACAATTTTTCGCGTTTCTTCTTAATCTCTCTTAATATTTCTCTTTTTTTCTTATCCTCAAGAATTGTTTTCAAGATGTCTCTGTCATATCCCTGAAGTGCATCTCCCTTTTTTAGTGTGAGTAATAACTTCATTTTTTCTTGTTCATGTATATTTTTATCGAGTATAAAATCCAAAATCATGAACTCAAAACTATGATCATCTAACTCTACTCCATACCTTAAGATCTTTTTCATTTTTTTTGAGAGATGAAGAAACAACCCTATCCCTGCAGAGAAATCAATAATTGAAGAATGTTTATCATTTTCTTTCTCCAATTCTAATAATGACTGAATCTTTTTAACCAACTTTTCATTAGTGTAATATTGACCTTTCTGCTTTTTCTGGTCGTGTAAAAAAGCTATACAAAAAGTAATATCACTAGTATATTTCTTAATCTTGCTGAATACTTCCATAACATTAATGGTTTTAAACTCTTTTTCCATTATTTTGTATTCTTCGTAATTGCTAAATATCGATTTTAACAAGGGATATTCATCAAGGAATGAAGAAAGAGTGATGATTTCAGTGTTTATCATTGACAAAGGGGTAATATAACCGTGTTTGTTTAATAAATATAACTTCAGAATTAGTGACTTTTGTATATTATTCTCTAAAGTTTCTGGAACAATAGATTCTTTCCCTTTGTTGTTAATAAATTGGTTCATAATTAGTCACTAGTTCCTAAACACTTTATTTAGTACAATCCATTAAGTTTTTATTGCTTTTCATTCTATATTAAAAAGAACACTATGCATAGTTTACTTCCTAATGAAATCGCTCTATATTTCCCTTTTTTTACAGAAAAAGAGCAACAATTCATTTTATCAAATATTGAGGGTGGAATAGAAAAAAATTTGGAAGTAGGCAGCGAAGTATTACTTAAAACTATTACAGCAGAGCAATCTGAAACGTTTCTTTTGATATTAGGAAGAACACTTTTCCATGCAGGAAAAACTAGAGAGATAAAAGAAATTTATGAGAAACATAAACAAAGAACTATTGGTTACTGGTATGTCTATAGCTTGATAGATGAAAGAGCTATTGAACAAGCGAAAGAGATACTCGAAACGCTGAAAACAGAACAAGAAGAAGGATGTTCAACTGAAGTTCTTTTCAAATACTATTTGAATGCTTTAATAGCCTATTTTATTGCAGACCACAAGAACTATGAATCAAATAGGGAAAATATCTATAATTTCCCACTTTGTGTAACGCGGAAAGCATCGCATAATGTGTTTAATAAACTCATCATAGCTTACATGTTAGTTCTTGATTTTTACTACTTAAAGGAATATGACAATTTACTAGTTTCACGGCAAAAATTGGATAGTTTACATACAATTATGAAAAGTATTGACGATCAAATATTAAACACACTGTTTCATAATAGTTTAGGATTATTTGAGTTAGAAAAAGGGAATTTTACTTTAGCTTACAGTCTATTCTTAAAAAGCAATACCATTGCTAGTAATATCAAAGAAGTTAGAATACAATCTTTTGTTTCAATGAATTTAACAGATCTTTTCATTTCTATTGGTAGATTAAAAGAGGCTGAAGAATATTGTAATAAAGCAAATGAACTGTATAAAATCTGGTTGAATAAAGAGGTGGGAAAACATTTTTACTTGTCTAAAAAATCAGAGATTGAAACAGCGAGAGGAAATTTTGTTAAAGCTTTGGAACTGCTTGAAAACGCAAAAGAACTAATTGAAAATGGAACATTTTTAGATAAAAAAATCACTATTAAATATATAGAACTTTTACTTTACACTAATAAGATTAATGAAGCTAAAGTGATGTTAGAAGCGTTTGTAAAAACAAATAGATTACAAAAACTGAATCCCTTAATAGAACCAAATATTCATTTCATGAGAGGGTATCTCTCGTATCTTGAACAGGACTATGGTGATGCTCTTTTAGAACTTAAAAAAACTCTTGAATATACAGATAAGCTAGGGAATGAACAGATAACATTCAAAACACTCATTTTAATTTCTGTAGTATTCATGAAGAAATACAATATTACTAAAAGTTTAGATGATTTAACTGAAAGTGATAAATGCTTTGATGATTTAATTAACTTCCTAGAAGAAAAAGGGAAATTAGATCATGGAATATTCTTGTATCTCACTCGTTCTAAAATAAAAATGATGCTTGACGAGGATGAAACAGCACTAAAAATAATAAAAGAGGGAGAAAAACATATACGAGCTCATTTCCCTGCTCAATATGAAGAATTTAAAGAAAAATTAAACGAAATACAAGTACTATTTGAAAGAAATGAGGAAACAGCTCATATAAAAGAAAGTATAACTTTTGAAGAAGAAGAGTTTAAAACCATTTTATCATTAGCTTGGAGAGAGAGTACGAAAGTTATAACGCCTACACAAGACAAACCTTTGGCTATTATGATTTTCCATCTATCAGGATTACCGTTAAGGTCTTATCTATCTAAAGAAGTAAAGTTAAGCGATGACTTACTATTTGGCGGTCTTATTTCGGCTATAAAAAATATCACAATAGAGCTGTTCAAAAATAGAACAAGTCAAGATTTATCGATACAACATGGAGATTTAAGAATTCTTTTAGAGTTCTCAAACAATTTCACTGTAGCTGTCATAGCCTCTCGGGATTCTTTCCTAATAAGAAAGAAAATGAATAATCTGGTAAAACAATTAGATTATCATGGAAAAATTAAACCTTCAATTAGAGAATTAGGAGATCTAGAAACAATAGAAATAGACAAAATAGTTGAATCAATTTTCGGAATAAAAGCGCTCTATGTCACTAATATGCTTTTCAAATAAGTGAAGTAGAAGAAATAGTTTATCAAGAAATTTTGCGAATATTGAAAGAATACTAGAATATCTTAATCTTCTAATTTCTTTACTCATTTTAATTTGAGAGAGTTCAGAAGAATTATAAAAGGAGAGGAAAATTTTATTTGTATGGTATGGTGTGAAGATTCAGTAGAAGAGATAACTCCTTTCTTATCGCAATATCTCATGAAAAAGGAAAAGGAAATAAAACAACAAATCAGTCTTCCTGCTAATATCATCTTTTCTTACAAAAAAGATAAAGAAATTTTCGCTGCAGTTGTAGGTTATGAAATTGAAGAAGAACCATCTCTTTTTTACCATAATCTTTCCGTTTACAAAAGTTTAGGTGAACATCTACAACGAAAAATCTATTCTGAATTCATCGAATTCCTGAAAAAGAAAGGAATACGGACGATAGCTGGAAATATTCTTTTCTTGAACTTGGAAAAAGCGATCTATTTCGATAATTTTAGTGTCTTTGAAAGATGTTGTATGAAACTAGAAAGAGACGTCTATAATAATTATACTAAAAAATTTCTTTCTGAAAATATGAAAGAAGAGGTAAAAAATAAAGAAAAAGAAATGGATATGAAGATAGTACAGATAAAAGAATTCAAAGTTAAAAAGTTGGGAGAATTTGATTCACTTGTTTATAGTTCTGCAGATTTTATAGACAGTATAGCGCTTTTAGCAAAAAACCACCCAAAATTTTGCACTTTCGTTGTTCAATCAATAACTTCAGGAGATTTTGGCAAATATAATAGTAAATGCTCTTTAGCTATAAAAAAGAATAAAAAGCCTATTGGTTTAATTCTTTGCATTGATTCCAAAAAGAAAGAAGGTTTCATTATGGACGTGGGGGTTCATCCTCACTATCAAGGAAAAGGGTTAGGAAAACTCCTTTTAAGCATAGTCATGAAGCGTTACTTTGATGAACTCAAATATGACAGTATAGAGTTAGCGGTGTCTAAAACTAACCAAAGAGCTAAAAACATCTACGAAAAATTAGGATTCACCACTTATAGTATTTTCTATGAGTTTAACTATGAAATAGAGAATTTCAATAATGAATAAGCTAGTTTTCACATATTATCAAAAAAAAGTATAAATAGCATAAGATTATTCTTGCTTGATGACTGACGAAAGTGAGCCAGAAAAGAAAGAAGTCTCTCAAAAGATTCAAAGTATTGTAGGACTTGATGATCTGGTTCATTCTCCAGTAAGATTAGCGTTACTCATGTTTCTCCTTCCTAGAGCAAAAGCTACTTTTATCGAACTCCAAATGGCTTTAGGTTTAACAGCGGGGAATTTATCATCTCATATTAAAAAATTTGAACAAAATAATTTCGTGTATGTTCAAAAAGCTTTTGTCCAAGCAAAGCCTACAACTATCATTTATCTTACTCCTGAAGGGAAAGAAGCTTTAATTAAATATGCTTCAATCATGACTGAGGCAATGAAGGAAATAGCTGAAACGAATGAATAAAAAAAGAGCAGAAAGAACAAAAAGAGAAATGTAACTAAAAAAAGGAAAAAGAGCCTATTTTGCTCTAAAATGCTTTCTTGTATAAAGTAATAAACCTACTGTGAGATATAAAGCAGACATCACAACTATAAGGATTAGATCAAATGTATTATCTGCTAAAGTTCTTTGACCAAGGATTAAAGTTCTTAATACTCTAATAGCGGGAGTAGAAGGGAAGATGTCAAACAATCTGAAAGCATTATCACCTAAAATGGGTAGATCGAACAATTTAGGATTAGGCATCATACTAAACGCCCCACTCATAAATGCCATTGGGACTACAATAAGATTAGACAGTCCTTCTGTGTCTTGACTGGAATTCGTGACACCCGCTAAAAGGAAAGCTATACCCGTTACACCGAACGATAGAATGATACCAATAACGATTCCTGTAACAATGTGTATAGTAAATTGTAATCCAAACAGAAATGCGGCTAAAAACATAATTGGTACTTGAATAGAGACTAATAGAACTTGACTAACTATCAATCCTAAAACATAAGTTCTAGGTTTAACATTTGTTAATCTGATTCTATTCAAAGTTTTAGATTCAATGTCTCTCATGGTTATGTTACTCGCTGAAACTAATGATTGAAGGACACCAAAAACGAATACACCAGGAATAATATAATGAAAACCTGTAAATTTACTTACTTCGAAGTTACCTTGAACTAAAGCCTGTCCTTTTACACTTTTTTCTTCTCCTAAATCAAAGAAGATTGAAGTAAGATCTTTGACTACACTCATAACAATGGAGAATTCTTGAATGGAGTAATCACCTCTAACTATCACAGGAATAACACCAGTAATATCAGGATAATTAGACCAATCATTAGTAATGTTGGTCAAAATAGGGTCATCTTCAAAGTTTTCTTGTATAGTAGCTAACATCCCTAAAGAAAAGTTTTCGGGAATAATAACTAATCCATGGATATCTCTTCGCTCAAGTTGGAAAAGAGCATCATCTAAGTTTTCTTGTGCTTCAAGTTTAATATCAAAGATTTTTATTGAACTGTCAGGATATTCAAGAGATCCCATAATTTCTAAATATTCTTCAGAATAGAATGTTCCATTCACTAAACCATCTTCAAAAACAGCGATAACATTATCAGGAATACCAGTATCTTGATTGATGACGATAACATCAAGAGTAGATGTGGTTGAACCAGTACCAGAATAGGAAATGCCAAACACTCCTATGAAAATCAAAGGGAAAATTATC
>CAZEQQ010000097.1:0-8467 GCA_964514425.1 uncultured archaeon | reverse complement strand
CAGTCAATAATTGGTTAATTTGTTCTACTGTTGCTTCTTTTTCGACACTATATACAGCATCAACTAAAGAAACATTAGGGGTAGGAACACGAATAGATATAGCGTCAAGTTTGCCTTTAAGATGAGGAAGAACTAAAGCTACAGCTTTAGCTGCACCAGTAGATGTAGGTATCATAGAAACTGCTGCTGCACGTGCTCTTCTAAGATCCGAGTGAGGTAAGTCCAAAATCCTTTGATCATTTGTATAACTGTGGATAGTTGTCATCAACCCTCCAATTATACTAAAGTTATCATCAATTACTTTTGTGATAGGTGCATAGCAATTAGTTGTACAGCTGGCATTAGAAACAATTTTATCTGTTTCTGGGTTGTAATTATCGTCATTAACTCCAAGAACGTAAGTAGGAACATCAGAACCTTTAGCTGGTGCAGAGATTATTACTCTTTTTACTCCCTTTTCTAGATGTTTACCTGCAGTGTCACTTGATCTAAATAAACCCGTAGATTCAATAACAATATCTGCCTTTACTGTATCCCAAGGTATATTAGCTGGATCTCTTTCACTAAAAACAGGTATCTCTTTACCTTCTATTACTATAGAGTTACCTTTCGTTGCTACCTCATAAGGAAAACGGCCATGAACTGAATCATATTTCAATAAATAAGCTATAGTTTCAACATTTGTAATATCATTGATACCTACAAACTCAATATTTTCATCTTCATATCCAGCTCGAAATACTATTCTCCCTATTCTTCCGAAACCATTAATTCCAATACGAACTTTCATAATTAGTAAAAAGCATAGAGTATTTTAAATTTTGTGCATTGAGTATAATATGTATCTAATAGATGTATTATATATATAACAAATACTATATGTTACTTCCTGAAAAAAGATAGAACTTAAAAAAGAAATTAAGGTTAGCCCTTAATTTCAAATCTTCCTGGAATCTTCTCTTTTGTATCAAGATCCTCTCTAGGTCGAGTTACAGTTCCTAAAATCTTATGATAGAACCATGTACTGAATATACCAATAAAAAGGAATAGAATGAATGAAACAAACATAGCATAGGTCATCGTTTCAGCACCGGAAGAAACACCCGTCGCATAATTGAAGATACCCAGAATCATTGCCCCTAAAACAAAAACTATGGTAATTACAACTTGAATAAACATAATTATCCAAAAGAATGTTTTAGATTTGGTTGAAATTAAGTTCTTTCCAATTAAAATATCCAACACAAATTTCTCTCTGAACTGATTGTGAAGATTAACGAAGAATAATCCTATTTTTTTAGGGATTTCAGCGATATTATTGATAAAGAGCCTAACAGATCGTATGGTTTTTTGCATGAATGTTGAATAGTAAAGTAGAAGTCCTATTCCAGTCAATACTATAAGCGCAACTAGTACTATTGTTGAGGCTAACCATATTTGTCCTTGTAACAACCCACTTAAACCAACTATGAGTATTTCCCAGAAAAATTTATAGAATACATAATAAATCAATAACCAAATCCATTTGATAATTCCAAAATTTTTGTCAGGATGCCAAAAGACATATTTGAATATTTCGACTATTACACCCCAAAACTGTAGTTCCGTAATCCTTTCCCATATAAGTGCAAAAACATCGAATGATACAAAAAGTAAAACTATTGCAATACAAATACTAAGCATAAAATACATAGTGGGTATTAAAGAAAGAAACTTTTTCTCATTTTCTGTTAAAGCTTTGTCACTTTTCGTTTTGAGGAATCTGAAAACATTGACAATTAATAGACCAGTATACCAAAATGGTGCGAATACTACTTTTAGTATAGCTTTAATAAATCGCCATATCACCATAAAGAATAATCTCACATCGCCCCATGTAACTGCACCACCCTCAATATCTTTCTTTCTCCCCCATTTTCTCTTTTTCTTCTCTTTTTGAGGAGCAGTATCATCAGTTTCTATTTTTTTGTCATCCTTAGTGTCATCTTTAGTTTTTTTGGACATAGAGTAATAAATAACTTCGTCTTTATTAAATTTTTTGCGGATATAGGAAATTATTTTTTTAGTTAACAATTTTTATATGAAGAAAATGCGTTTAAAACATCTAACATAATTAATTTTAAAGTTTGTGAAAATCAAAATTTCAAAACAAGAAAGTTTCTAATATAGACATCTAAAGTTTTTTATAGTTAAAATTTTTATTGATTGATGGAGATTGGTGAATAACTATGAGTTCAGAAAAAATGAAATCAAAAGATTATCTTGATTTAGATAAAAAATATACTGCCAACAATTATAAGCCCATCCCAGTTGTAGTGAAAAAAGCAAAAGGTGTTTGGGTTTGGGATGTCGAAGGCAAGAAATACCTTGACTGTTTAAGTGCATATTCCAGCCAGAATTTTGGTCATTGTAACAAAAAATTAGTCAAAGCTCTTAAAAAACAAGCCGATAAAGTAATTTTAACATCAAGAGCTTTTTGCAACGATTCAATGGGAAAAGCTGCTAAAAAATTGTGTGAATTAACTGATTATGAAGTTTTACTCCCAATGAATACTGGTGCAGAAGCAGTGGAATCAGCTATTAAAATAGCTAGAAAATGGGGATATGATAAAAAGGGTGTTGATGCAGATAAAGCAGAAATAATTGTGTGTGAAGATAACTTTCATGGAAGAACAAGCACTATAGTAAGTTTTTCAACAGATCCTGATGCATATACCGGATTTGGCCCTAAAACGCCCGGTTTTACAGCTATCCCTTATGGTGATTTGAAAGCATTAGAAAAAGCTATAAACAAAAACACTGTTGCATTTTTAGTAGAGCCCATACAAGGTGAAGCAGGAGTAATTGTTCCTCCAGAAGGGTATCTTAAAAAAGCACAAGAACTTTGCACAAAAAATAATGTTCTTCTAATAGCTGATGAAATACAAACTGGTTTTTGTAGAACAGGAGAACTTTTAGCCCAAGATTATGACGATGTTCATGCAGATATAACTTTAGTAGCTAAAGCTGTAGGTGGAGGAGTATTTCCTATCGCAGGAGTACTAACAAGATGGGACGTTATGGATGTTTTAACTCCTGGTACTCACGGTAGTACGTGGGGTGGTAATAGTCTAGGAATGGCTGTATTAGAAGCAGTTTGTGATCTAATAAATGAAGAAGACTTTTCTTATCGTTCTAGGACCTTGGGTCAATACTTCATGGAAGGATTAGAAAAAATAAAATTAAAGTATCCTGACAAGATTAAAGAAATAAGAGGAAAAGGACTACTTATAGCCATAGAGTTGAATGTCAAAGCTCGTCCTTATACTGAAGCAATGATGAAGAATGAACCTGTGGGAATATTAGCTAAAGAGACTCATTCTTTTTCAATACGTTTTGCTCCACCTTTGGTTATAACAGAAAAAGAATTAGACTTTGCTCTAGAAGTCATTGACAAAACTTTTGAAGACGTTAAGTAGAGAATAATTAATAAGATATTCTCTCTTTTTTTATCTCTATTTCTTTTTTTCTTCTCTCATTTTTTGTCTTTATCTTTTGAATATCTTTATAAGTGCAAATATTCGACATGTTTTAGATATGTTCGCTGTCGAGACCCATAATTTAACAAAATATTATAAAGAAAAATTAGCTGTAAATAATGTGAATTTGCGAATTAACAAAGGCTCAGTATATGCTTTACTAGGCCCAAATGGAGCCGGGAAAACCACTACTATTAGGATGCTGTTAGGCATTATGGTGCCTACAGCTGGTCAAATTAAGATTAATGATTTGGATATTATACATAATCCAAAAAAAATTCGAGGTGAAATAGGCATATTACCGCAAAACTCTGCAGCTTATCATGACTTGAATGCAATGCACAATATCAAATTTATTTTAGATTTACATGGTATAAAATTTAAAAATGTCAAAGACCAACTTAGTGAATATTTTGTTCAGCTGGAAATAACACCTGATTTGCTAAATAAACCTTTTTCTAAGTTATCCGGCGGTGAACAAAGAGCAATAGCTTTTATCATGGCAATAATTATTGATAAGCCTATTTTGATTTTAGACGAACCTACAAGTGGGTTAGATATCGCGAGAGCAAAATATATACGAGCAATAATAAAAGATTTAGCGGAAACTAAAAATAAAACCATCTTACTTTCTAGCCATATTGTATCCGATTTAGAAGAATTGGCTACTCATTGTGGTATCTTGAAGAATGGTAGTCTTGTTTTTCAAGGAACAAAAGATGAATTAGTTCAAACTTACTCACCTGAAACTCTAGATTTTGAAGATGCTATTGTAGAATCTTTTAAGACTCCACTAGCGGAAATTAACAATTTTAAGGAGGGATACTAATGAACAAAAAGTTTTTTGCGGAACTAAAAGCTTTACTAAAAAAAGATATATCTATCCTCTTTAGAAAAAAAATTGCTATATTCATCTTTGGAGGACCTTTTCTCATATTATTTCTAATGTTAGGTTTACCTCTCCTCTTTGGTGCTCCTGAACCTATGGTGATAACGATATATAATGAAGATCAAGGGTATGAAAATTATAATATAGGTGACAATATTTTAGCTAACCTAACTGTTTATCTTAAGGATTCAAGGAATTATGTTCTAAACATAGTTGACAATTACGAAACAGTCCTTAACTCAAAAGAATTAGGCATATACATAGCAGCAAATTTTTCTTATCTTACGCTCAATCAAAGTTATCCTTTACTTTTTGTATTAGATAAAAGTAATAACTTTTTATCAGCTCAAGCTAAAAATGAAATTTTTGTAATTACAAAAAACGTAATAACAACAACTTTAGCTAACAGAACTATACCTCCCATTTATACTCAAACCATAAGTTTACCCACAACCGATGATAGCATAGTTTTCGGACCAGCTGCTTCAACATTAGCTTTTCCCTTTGGTTATATGATCCTCCTTCTTGTTTCATTAAATGCTTCAGCTAACAGTTTAATTGGATTTGCAAGAGAAAAAAGAATGCGGACAATGGAAACTCTTTTAGCTTATACGAAAAATCATTCTGCTTTAGTTATATCAAAGGTTATCACAGGATTTATAGCGTCTTTGGGTTCAAGTCTAAGCTATGTATTAGCTGTTGTACTATTCATCAGTGCTTCTGACGATTCAGAACTCGGATTTGCAAGTTTATTTGCAATTGTGAATGATTATATAACAACTTGGGATATTGTCCTCATTTTTATTGCTGCTGCAGCTGCTTTGATAATAGCAACGATGTTAACTATGGCAATAGACTGTCATGTTACTAGAGAAGCATCGGAAAGAATTAGCCCATTAGTTTCGATAGGCTTAGTATTCTTCTTTTACTTCGCAATAATTTCCAGTCCATTTACTTTTCTACCAAGTCTTATGATTAATCCTTTTTATTGGTGTTATAGATTTGGACTTTTGGCGGTTAATGGAATCTTTACTACAGAATTACTTCTCTACCCTATCTTAATAATAAGTCTCCTCTCTTTCTTGGTGCTTATAGCAATAAAAGGTATTCGTAAAGAGCAAACCCTTTATTTAGACTAAAACAAAGTTAGAAACAACAGTAGAAAATAATCTATTAAATATATAAAAGGTATCAATATCAAAATTAATAGAATAATGTAAAGAGATTGAAATCTAAAACTTTTCAATTCTTCTAACGAATTAAAACTCTCATCAGGTGGAATAGATTTAGGTTTTAGTATTTTTTGTACTATTAATAGAATACCCATTAGAATAATTTGAGCTGTTGCAATTATGTTTATTAGTAGATTATATCCTGATCGATTAAAATTTGGCCAAAATGAGAAAAAAATAGCTGCAGCACTCATTGAAAGAGCTAAAACCATTACTAGTATATATTTTAGAGGAAGATTTTGCCAATAAGATATAAGAGCATGGGAACAATTTGGACACTTTTGTTCATTTTGAATAAAAGATTTTGTAGTAAATGTGAAAAAAAACTTTCTATCTTTACAACTGGGGCAATAGTGGTGCCTTTCTAAAAATTTCATAAATAAACAAAAGCATTGTAAATAAAAATTAATCGGTCAATCGAGATAATGATTGATATAATTATAGCAATTTTTCTTTCTTTTATTTTCATAGTAGAACATATAAAATCAGTTAATTCTATAACTTTGAAAAGATCGTCTCCTCAGCCTTTATCTTTTCTTTCTTTGCAAATTTGAACTTGAAGAGTGAATACAGAAAATTTAAAAATGTCTATTAAATCAAAAGAATAGTGATAAATGAACTTATATTAACCATAGTGTGAGGTATTACTAAATGAAATTCTCAATGATGAGTAAAAACGTTTTTGCTTTAGCAATGATTTTAGGAATAATTCTTTCTGGTGCCATTGGTATTAATGGAACAATAGAACAACAACACAATTACCAATTAGAAGCCTTTGAGGATTATATAGATGGTGTCTATGATATAACTGACACTGCTATACTTGTAGAAACTGGTCAGACTATGACCATAAGAAATGCAACAATTACAATAGATAGTGAAACAGTAACATTCATTGTTTCTGGAACTCTTATAATTGAAAACAGTACAATAACTGTAGTAGGAACAAACAATCTCTTCAACATTGATTCAAGAGGAGGTTCTTATTTAGAATTAGTCAATTCTGAATTTTTCAATACAAGAATAAGTTCAAACAATCCTCAGTCAGTTATAATAACAAATTGTACTTTTGACCATTCAAGAGTCTATCTAACAAGAATGAGAACAAATACAATTCAAGACAATACTTTCATAAACGGTACTGAGGGGTTATACATCCATAATCCTGTGGCTGGTTCTACTATTAATGTTGAAGATAATCTCTTCACAGAAATGCAAAAAGGAATGATTCTTGATAGTTTGAATACCTTTACTATATCTAAAAACACTTTCTTCAACAATAGTATTGGATTAGAAGCAATAGCTTGTGCCAAAATAACATTAGAAGATCTCACTTTTGAACTAAATGGGATAGGACTCAAAGGCATAAAATTAGAAAGATCCTTCATAATCGAAAATACATTTAAAAATGATACTATTGGATTAGACTTACTACAAGGAAGGATTAACGAAGTAAGAGATAATGTTTTTGAAAATTGTCCTATAAGTATCAATACAATTCTAGTGAGAACAACGCAAATTTTAGGTAATAGAATAGTAGGAGGAGATGTAGGGTTATATGTAGAAAATGCTAATGTAGCTGCTTTTACAGGTAACTCATTCATTAATGTTACTTATGGTATTTCAATTTGGTCTTCTCAGGAATTAGTTATAGCAAATAACATTATACGATCTTCATACGGTATAACTGTAGTTTTCAGCACTTTAGTTTCTTTAGTAGCAAATGAAATAAATGAAGGGCTGTTTGGTATTATTGTAAGAAGGTCAACAAGAATTACTGTTTCAGACGGAGTTTACAATGACACAAACACAGGAATTCAAATTTTAAACACACCAGGTGCTGTTATAGCTGGAAACACCTTCACTTATATCACCGTTAATGCGATTAGATTATTAGAAAGTGATAACTTTGTTGTTTACCAAAATAACTTTTATGCAACAGTAAGCAATTATGCTTTGATAACAGATAGTGCAGGTGGTACATTTACAACAATTATTGATAATGATACAATAGGAAATTATTATGAAGGTGTTACTACACCTAATGTGATAATAGATGCAACGTATACTGATACTGCCCCCATACCAACACCTTATGTAGTTCCTCCTTCTATAGAATTTGTTGTTAGAGATATAGAAAATCCTACTGATGCTGACAATGTAGAAATAACAGCTCAAATATTTAGACCTGGAGGAATAGATGTAAAAGTATATCTTGAATATAAAACACATTATCATGAAAATTGGACTGTTGTAGAAATCACTTCAAGTGCAGAAAGAATTGGTTCTAGCCGTATATATGTCTATTCTGCAGCTATAATCCCATATCAATACGATAGTATTGTGACTTACCATATCAGGATGGAATACATAAGAGATCTAGTAACTTATGAAAAGGTTTCTGAGAATGCTACTTATACAACAACTGCAACAATTAACACTCCAATATATATATCCGGTGTGTCATTTGTTGGAATAGTAAATGATGAACATAAGCCTTTGAATATAGCAGAAGATCCTATCTATGACAACTATGATCTTAAAGTTCAAATAAATGTTAATAACAGAACTGCAAATCTAAAAGGTGAAGGTAATCCACATGTTAATGTATCCTGGACTGTTACTGACCCCGAAACCGAAGAAATTGTAGAATATAACACATTGATGACTTATAATGCTACAACTCCTGGAGATCAAACGTATTTTACTGGTGTCTTTTTCTTTGAATTGGGTAAATATAAAGCTGGTGAAATTCTTGACTTCAAGTTTTATGCGATAGACGAAGATGATAACGAATTATGGACTATTAAAGAGTATAAATTCCAAAT
>CAZEQQ010000096.1:0-8468 GCA_964514425.1 uncultured archaeon | reverse complement strand
CGTTAGGGTGCATAAAATAAAAGACACAATATGAAAACAATTGGACTGATAGGAGGAATGAGTTGGGAATCCTCAATTGTATATTACAAGCTGATAAATAAAAGAATAAATGAATTGCTCGGTGGATTTCATTCTTGTAAGAGCATTATGTATTCAGTAAATTTTGCTGAAATTGAAAAGCTACAGCATGAGGATAAATGGGCTGATTTAGATACCATTATGGCAGATTCTGCAAAAAAACTTGAAAATGCTGGAGCTGACATTCTGGTTTTATGTACTAATACAATGCATTTGTGCAGCAAAGCTATTAAAGAAAAAATATCAATACCATTCTTGCATATTGCAGAAGCTACAGGGGAAGAAATTATGAATAGAAATTTACAAAAAGTTGGATTACTTGGAACGAGGTTTACAATGGAAAAAGACTTCTATATAGAGGTTCTTACTGACAAATTTGGAATTGAGGTTATCATACCAAATGAACAAGAAATAGAAAAAGTGCATAAGGTGATATATGATGAATTAGTTCATGGACAAATTAAAGAAGAATCAAGAGAAACATATAAGACAATCATTGACAATCTTAAAAAAAAAGGCGCAGAAGGAGTAATTTTAGGATGTACTGAAATTCCATTGCTGATTTCGGATTCTGACGTAAATATTCCAATATTTGATACTACAAGATTACATGCAGAAAAAGCAGTAGAATGGATATTAAAGAATAATTAAAGAAACTATTTGATATGACATCGTATTAAGAGAACTAGTGAGACCGATTAGAGAAATAGTTTATAAGACAATGATAAATTTACGCACCCTAACACGCCAGTAACCGTAATTGCCTGGTGTTGTGATGTTTTGGAGGTCGTAACATTTAATCGGCCAATAATTAGGTTGACAGTTTTCGTCTCCGAATGCCGACAACTACGGTTACCGCTGCACGTTATAGCGCATATTAAAGCTGCAAACACTAATGTTGTGAATGGATTATTGAGGAATATTTGGTATTTTTGGAAAAAGTAATACAATATGAAAACAGATACCCAAATACGGAACCAACTTCTTCGGAAAATACATAAAATTCCGACTGATAAGCTACAGGAATTAAATGACTTTATCTCGCAGTTGGAAGGCACGAACAATAAAAAAGATAAAATACTATCATTTGCGGGTGCTTGGGAAAATATTGACGAAAGTATGTTTAATGATTTTACAAATCATTTGCTTGCCAAGAGAAAAAGAAATAAAAGACGAATAAATGAATAGAGCACTGATTGATACAGATATACTCTCCTATTACTTTAAAGGCGATCCTGACGTATTAAAGAAAATGGTGGATTACCTTGACCATTATGATATTATTGAGATCAGCATAATAACATACTATGAAATCATGAGTGGTCTATTGGGAAAACATGCTTTCAAACAGTTAGATATTTTCGAAGAATTTATTTCTGAGAATATAATCGTTCCTCTCACCAAAAAATCCGCTAAAATTTCAGCAGAAATATACTCTGCTCTGAGAGATTCCGGAAATATGGTTGATGATATAGATCTATTAATTGCGGGAATAGCAATAGAAAACGAAATGACCTTAGTGACCAATAATGACAAGCATTTTAGAAGAATTCCTGGATTAATAACTGAAAACTGGAAAAAATAAATACGCGCTATAACATCACCTAAGCGCAATGCTCACAAGTTGCTGAATATAAGGTGCTTTTCCAGAGTAAGCTTGAACTATAACATTAAAATTCTCTATATTATTACGCACTGTGCTTAGCTGTAACCGTTGTAGCGCATACTAAGAGATTACCATTACGTAAAGAACTAAATTAAAATTTTTTAGATTGTAACTTTTAAGTTACCTTTGTATTAATGGAAAGAATCAGACAAGTAATTGCTTATAAAAACTATTTTGAAGATTTTCTTTTGGAGCAACCAAAGAAAGTTCAGGATAAAATATATAAGATAATTGAAGCTATTGAGACTTTTGAGAGAATACCTGCCAACTACCTGAAGTTCATAGAAGGAACCAAAGGACTATACGAAGCAAGAATTCAACTGGGCTCTGATATCTGGAGAGTTTTCTGCTTTTTTGACCAAGGGAAATTGGTAATACTTCTTAACGGATTTGTAAAAAAGACACAGAAAACCCCGAGAAAGGAGATTGACAAAGCACTTGTGCTGATGAGTAATTATTACATGGAAAAAAATAAGAAATAATGGAAACAAAATCCTGGAAAGAAATCAAAGATAATGTTTACGGAAAAAAGGGGACATCCCGCCGAGACAAGCTTGACAGAGAGTTCGAGGCTTTCAAAGTTGGACTTATGCTTAAAAAAGCACGGGAAGAAAAGCACTTGACCCAAGAACAACTTGCTCAATTGGTTGACAAAAAAAGAACCTATATATCAAGAGTAGAGAACGACGGAAGCAACATGACACTGAAAACGCTCTATGACATTGTAGAGAACGGGCTTGGGGGAAAAGTAAGTATACAGATCGAATTATAAAAAAGTACACGCTACAACATGCGGTAACCGTAATTGCCTGGTTTTGTGAAGTTTTGGTGTCCGGAGCATTTAATCAGCCACGTTTTCGGTTGATAGTTTTCGTCTCCGAATTCCGGCAACTACGTTAACCGCCACACGTTAGGCACAAGCGGAAGAAACATCCTGCAATAATGAGACATGACCGATAAAAAAGAAAAACAAAATGATACCCAACGCACAAAGCAAGAGTGTTCCAGCCCGTCCCTCGACCATCCCTTCGCTTTCACACACTTGCTTTCTTTGCCGACACACCGTTTTAATAAGCATTTAGCAATAAAATGAAAGATGAAAATTTAAAACATACTTATCTTAATGACGAGTTAACGACCTCAATAAAACTGATTAAGCTTGGATTTGGTGAACTCCAAAACCTTGATATGGGCAATGACTTTTATTACCTTCCTTTTCAACTGCTTTCAAGTGGTTTTGAAAGATTGATGAAAAGTTATATATGTCTTGGATACTATGAAAAAGAGGGTTGTTACCCAAAATCCAAACTCTTTAGAAATACTTTGGGACATGATTTAGTAAAAATAAAAAAGCATATCACTAAAAATTATTTTCAAGAAAATTCAAAAGCTTTATCAGATGATTTAACCTTTTTAAAAATTGATGAAGATTTAGAAAAACTAATTGGACTATTATCAGAGTTTGGAAAGTTTGCCAGATATTATAATCTAAATGTTGTAACAGGAGAGGATGACCCAGGAATTGATATAAAAGCATCGTGGGAAGAATATGAAAACAGTTACGTACTAAATAATAAGGAACTTCTGAAAAAGCTGGCAAATTTTGAAACTAGTAGTGAAGTCCTTGATTTAATAACTAAAAAAATAATTGAAAAACTTGAGCGGTTTACTCGAGCATTATCACGACAATTTACATTAGGAAGATTAGGAGCATTGGCCCAACAATACTCTTCTAGTGTATATGATTTTTTAAGGCTAAAAGATTCTGAATTAGGAACCATTGACTATAGAAAAAACACAACAAGATATGAACAGAGAGAACATAGACCTCATAAACGAACAATATGGGATGAATATAATCGCAAAAGAAATAAAGATTATAAAAGCTTGAGAATTGCGAAAGATGATTTTCAAGAGGAATGGCCATTCTATTCGGAAGAAGTAATAATTGAGTGCAGACAAAAACATTGGTGCGTTGTGACAATTGATAAATACGATTATGCTTTAAATGGTGCAGCAAAAGGACGGTATAAAATTGAAGATGTCCATGAAGCTGGAATGGCAATACTTGGAAAATCAGTTGAGCCATTTATTGATATAGCTTTAAAGTTAGGAGAAGACTAATTAAAATCTGATACTTATTTTTATTAAATTGTAAATTTTAAAATCGAAATAAATCATAATACTATGAAACTTGAAAAAATCCTTGACTTACTTAACTCCTTTGAAAAAAACTCGTTCCTGAAAATTATTGATTCAATAATTAGCGAAAAACCTAAAATAAGTGGTCAGATTGACAAAATCCTTATTGATGGCTCCAAGGATTTGAAAAACATGGATAATATCAATGTGTCAAAAGTCTTTTCTGTTGTGGAAGAAGAGTTCAAACAGTACGTACATAGTGAATTTGTAAATACTACTTCACAACTTGATATTCTAACAGATATCTTAACACGTGATGGCAATTGCGTAATGAAACAAGATTGGTTTGCCCGTCTGTATGAGAAAGAAATTAAAGACCTTGAAAAAAAATTACAATCTTTCGATAAAAACATAAACACAGATAACACAGAAATTGAACCTCAAAGACTTCGGGATTATAAGATTTATACCGAGTGCTTAAAAACGGCTTACGAGAATGATGATAGCCACGGAGAGGATAGAAAAATAACATCTGATGAGCAATCGATTTTATATACCTTGTCAAAACAACTCGAACTTTCACAAGAGGAAATAAAATTGATTAACTATTCCATTATTCCAGTCTGTATCCAACATATTGATAAAGTAATTAATGATTTAAAAAACATTGGGGTAATTTTTTATTCAAAAAAGACCAATACAGTTTATGTTGCCCAGGAGGTAGTTAAATTATTAAGAGAAATTAGAGGGAAAGCTATTGCTGACAAGCATTACAGAAGGATTTTAAAGCAATTACGAGAACCCCAAATTAATATGGTATGTAAAAAGCATAATATCGACTGGCGACAATTTTTAGATGTAAAAATTAATGAAATAATAAGTAAAGGGATTTCATTACACAATATTCTTGAAAAAGAAATACATAAGGAGGGGACATATTTGAATGACATAAAGAAATTTATAAATGAAATAAATGAAAAGAGCTTCAATATTCCAAACCCAACAAAAGGAGTAACCGTTGAAGAGAAGATTGAAAACTTGATTGAATATTTTAATGAAATTGAAAATGATGAAAAAGTTTCAATCTCAATGGATGGTTATGAAAACATGTTAGTTGATTTAAAAAAAATAGTCCCTAAATCAAATGACTTAATTCGCTCACATTACGAATTGCAGGATGAAAATGTATTGGATATTTCATATTTATTGGAATATAATTTAAAACCAAGAGATATTCTTGAGATTTTTCCTGATGAATTACTAAAAACTTTTTGTGATAAAAGAGAAATAAAGCAACGAGGAGACATCATAAGCAACATTCTGGATTCTTATATGGATACAGAAAATCTTTATTTAGAGAACTATGAAAATATTGCATTTCGTAGATTAATTGAATTGAAAGAAAATGGTATCCAAATCTCAGATGCTGAAATAGGTGTAAAGTTTGAAGATTTAACAAAAACGATTTTTAAAAAATTAGGACTTAATGTTGACGATAGTTTGAGAAAACAAATGAACACCAAACAAGATAAAGCAGATATACTTATAAATCTTGGAAATAGTGAAGTTATTCTTGTGGAATGTAAATCGGTAAAAGAAAGTGGATACAAAAAATTTAGTTCGGTTAAACGACAGCTTAAAGCATATTTTGATATGGCTGAAAAGAATGGATTGAAAGTTGTAAAATCATTACTGATTGCTCCCGAATTTACTGATGAATTTATAAATGAATGTGAACTTGAGTATGAATTAAATTTATCACTTATACAAGCTTCTTCGCTTTATAGTATACTTGAAGGATTTAAAAACTCAAATAAAGCACAATTCCCCTATAAATTACTAATGCGAGATGTATTAATAAAAGAGGACAGAATTCTAAAAGCTATTAAATAGTAAACCATGCTCAAGCGGTTTTTTCTCAATGACAATATAATTCTTGGAGTAATTATTTTAAACTCCATTACAATTTTATTGGGTGCATTTGATAATTTATCATCCTCACAGTTAAAATTAATAACGAGCCTTGATCATGTTATTACAGTCGTTTTTATTATCGAAATGATTGTTAAGTTGCTGGAATTTAGATTAAAAGGTTACTTCTCTTCAAACTGGAATAAGCTCGATTTCTTCTTAGTTTTATTATCAATTCCCGCATTGATTTCCTGGATTTTTGACCTATCATTATCAAACCTTAGTTTCTTTTTGGTTTTTAGGGTACTGCGTGTATTTAAATCTTTTCGATTTTTAAAGTTCGTTCCAGGGATTGCGGATTTAATAAAGGGCGTACAAAGAGCAATAAAAACTTCGGTAGTAATAATTCTGGGATTTTGTATTTATATTTTCATCATTGGGATTTTTTCCACCTATTTATTCCAGAGTATTGCCCCAGAACACTTTTCAAATCCGTTGACTTCATTCTATTCGATATTTAAGATATTCACAGTTGAGGGCTGGTACGAGATACCAGAAGAAATAGCTGAGACTACTGATGGAGCAATCGCATTCTTTTCAAAATTATATTTTGTATTTATTTTGGTTACAGGAGGGATTTTTGGATTATCACTTGTCAACTCGATTTTTGTAGAAGCTATGCTTAGCGACAATACAGATGATATTTCCCAAAAAATAGACAACCTTGAAAAGAAATTAGATAATTTCATGAATGATAATACTAAATGAATTCAATGATTATCAAAACGCACACCGTCCCTTCGCTGCAAGGCACATTGGCAAAACGCACAAGGCTAACGCTACCGCCAAATTTTGCCAAAGAGCCTTTTCGCCCTTCCCGCTCCAACACAGGATTAAGAGATGGTGCAAACTTGATAGATAAACAAATTAAGAATAATAACCGCCAGTGCCTAACAGCCAATATAGGTAAGCGTGGGGATAGTGGTTGCATTCAGCGTCCTGTCTTCGTTTCAGCGTTTTTCACGGTGGATACGAACGAGCTCCGAAATCCACGCCTACCCATATTGGCAAACCGTTAGCAAAAATGCTTAGAGAGCATTGTGCATAAAAAAACTTTTGATACGATTACCAAATTGGTAACTATTTCCTATCTTTGTCAACCTATAGATTAATGATGAAATGAGAGTAATTGCTAAAAAGATACTTAGAGAATTTTGGGAAAAATATACTGATTCAGAAGACCAACTGAAAACTTGGTACAGAGAGGCAACTAAAGCTAACTGGACAAGCCCTATAGATATTAAAAATGAGTATCCAAAATCAAGTATTCTCAAAACTAGCAGAGTAGTTTTTAATATATGTGGCAACAAATATCGATTGATTACTCATATTAACTATCTGAGAAAATGGGTTTTCATTAGATTCATTGGGACGCATAACGAATATGATAAAATTAACGCTGAAAAGATTTAAAAGAGATGAAGATAAAAGTAATTAAATCAGAAGATGATTACCAGCTTGCATTAAAAAGACTAGAGGTAATATTTGATTCGCCAGCTGATTCACCGGAAGGAGACGAAGCTGAAGTTCTAAGTATATTGATTGAAAAATTTGAAGATGAGCATTATCCGATTGGTCCACCTGATCCAATTGAGGCAATTAAGTTTCGAATGGAGCAAATGGATATGAGTAATAGTGATCTGGCAGAGATAATAGGTTACAAAAGCAGAGTATCAGAGATTTTTAGCAGAAAGCGTAAATTGACCTTGCAAATGATTCGTAAACTGCATGATAAGTTAAAGATCCCTTACGAGACTTTACTTTTAGATTATTAAAAAAGCACGTTTTGCTAACAGCACCTAAACCCCATGCGGGCGCTAAGTGGTTGGCGTATGTCAGTTTTTCAAATTAACTTTAGTCTCGTTTGATAGATTTCGGCTCCGAAAGCCCGCACTGGGCTTAGCTGCAAACCGTTATGCGGCATAGTAAGGAACTACGTTGATTAAATGAAGATTGATTCTGAAAAATTAGTAACTTGCAGGGATTAAATAATCAATTATGAAAACGAATGAGATAATAAAAGAACTGCGCCGAATGCCTGTAAATAAACAAATATATGTGATTGAAAAAACTATACAATCAATCAGGCAACAAGAGGACAGTAAACAAATGAAAAAGGCGGTTGATCAATTGTATGCTGATTACAAAAATGAGCAAGAATTAACTGCATTTACCAACATTGATTTTGAAGATTTTTATGAAACAAGGTGAAGTCTGGTTACTCAACCTTGATCCTACCCTGGGTGCAGAGATCAAGAAAACCCGTCCTGCGATAATTGTAAATGATAATGTTTTAGGAAAGTTGCCTTTAAAGATCATTGTGCCTATAACAGACTGGAAAGATAGGTATGAAATAGCGCCCTGGATGATCAGGATAAAACCTGATTCTGAGAATGGGCTTCAGAAAGAATCTGCGGCTGACTGTTTCCAGGTACGTTCAGTATCTCAAGAAAGATTTATAAGACAATTGGGATTTATTACCGATGCTTTGATGGAAGATATCAAGATTGGTTTGTCCAAGGTGTTATCGATTGATGTTCAATAAACTACGCCGCATAACAGGCGGTATATTTTATTGCCGAGATAGTGCGGGTTTCAGCGTTTCTGCATC
>CAZEQQ010000095.1:0-8628 GCA_964514425.1 uncultured archaeon | reverse complement strand
TCGCATACTTTTCAACTTTCACTCACGTTACTAGTACGCTATCGGTCTAGGGGAGTATTTAGGTTTGGGACTTAGTTCTCCCGAATTTGTGCGACATATCCAAGCCACACTAGTCTTGAACTTGCTAAGCCGTGAGCTTACGTTTACGGGACCATTACCCTCTATGGTATCTCTTTCCAGAGAATTTCAACTTCACTCTTACGGTCTATATTGCAGTCATAAACACCACATCCACTTCAATCTTTCGAAAGAAGCATTCGGTTTGACCAATTTTCCGGGTTTACTCGCCGTTACTACCGGAATCGCAATTGCTTTCTTTTCCTCCAGGTACTTGAATGTTTTGGTTCCCTGGGTTCCCTGCCATTACTGGCTGTTACAGTTTATTATCCTGTAACCGGAAATCCGATTCGGGGACCTGCGGATCGTAGACTGTGTGCGTCTCCCCGCAGCGTTTCGCCGCTTACCGCGCCCTTCATCGGCTCCCTAGCCGAGTCATCCACTGCATGACGTATGCATAGTAAGATTACTTTAGATATCGGTTTTCGCCTAACTGGAGAGTTTTTGTAAGCTAACCGGTCATAACACCAGTTGTAGGAGGTGATTAGAATAAATTTTCTTGCGTTTTTTGTGTGATTTCATCGCTTTATAAAATCATCGTTCAGTAACATTTTGAATTATGACTTTTTATAGATTGAAACCATTTATCGCAATTGTAATTAATTTTTGATTTTACCTGTTAGGGTAAATACAACAGAATTGCAAATGCAAAAGTTACATTCGCAATATTACATTTCAAATGGTTATTAAAAAGCTATTGTTTATCGATTCATTTTCTTAGATGCTTATCACGTATCTAACAATTCAATAATGGTTTTTAATGCATACCTGAACATAAAAAAATAATTTCTATTGTATTTTTTGATGAGAAGAGAGCGATCAACTTAATCAATGCAGTTCTAAATTAACACTCACTCCATTTTGTCTAATGTTTTACTTAAAAACAGTTAATTTTATAATAACTGATATTTGGTTTATAATTCAAGAAATAGTTACAGAGACTTACAAAGTGACACAAGTGAACAAGTTATAAGATACTAGTAATATTCTACTTAATATAGGAAAAAAGTTATAATGAACTAAGGTAAAAGGTTGACAGAAAACAATGAACGACAATGAAATGAAAAAGTGCCCGAAATGTCAATCACCTATGTTAGAGAAAAACGATTATTTACCGGATGATATGGATCTAAAGGAGATAAAGAAGTATTTACTTTGTAGTGTTTGTATGTACTATGAAGTGATTTAAGGAATGAGACTCTTATTTTTTTCATCCTACATTAATATTCACGCATTTTTAGATATTGGGAGGAAAAGGTAGATGATAAAGATTTTAATTCTTAGTTCTTGTAGTAAAAAAAAGTTGATAAATTTAAACGGACAACCAAATTGTAATGATTTAAATTCAAAAAACAAAAGGGAATATTGGAAACAATTACTGAAAGAGCATTCAAAGTCAGCGGAAGAGATGTATTTGGGTTCACAAGCCAATTCTATCAAAAAAGCTGTTTCTATTTTAAGAGAAAATTATGAAGTTCACTATTATATAATCTCTGCGGGTTTTGGATTGATAAAAAGTGATACACTAATACCACCTTATGATTGTAGTTTTGCTAAAAAAAAGTTTGCTAATATAAGAGAAAGCGCAAAAGATTTAGAAATTGAAGAAGAACTTGGGAAAGTATTGGAAAATACTTATGAATTAATTTTTTTAGCTCTAGGAAAAAGTTATCTGATAACAGTAGGAAACTTCAACAAGTTCACTAAAAGTGCAAATTTAATAGTTCATTTCTCTAAAGAGATCAAGGGATCCTCAGATAATTATTTTTATTGTGACGATTCTAAAATAAGAAAAATAGGGAAAGAGATTAACAGAACATTTAAAAAACCTATAGGAGCTACTGTAGCGGCAAAGGGAGATATTTTTCTAAATTATGCTTTAGATATAACAAAACAACAAGTGAATATAGAAAACTATTCTTTCAAAGAGTGGTGGGAAGAACAAATAGATAGAATAGACAAGCTAAAAAAAGAAGAAAGCAACATTATTAATGTATTGCCTTAAATTTATTAAAGAAAAGGGAAAAAAGGGAAAAAGGGAAAAAAGGGAAAAAGGGAAAAACTAAGAAAGGAATGCAAAAGGAGAGATAATATCAGAACCATGTGCTTCTTGTACATCCAACAATCTTTTTCTTTGATTGTTTAATTCTTCAAAGAACAATTCAGGCACACCCTTCTCTTTCAAATATATATCTTCGATACGGTCGAGTTTTTCTAGAAATTTTTGAATTCTAATTGAAAATTCTGTTTCATATCGTTCTCTTTCGTAGTCATGGTTAAAAGTTTCCTTAAAGAGAGTTACTAAGTCTTCATATTTAGGTATTAAGCCAATAGGGGTAACTATAACCTCATAATCCCCATGAGCTCGTCCTTCTGCCCATAATAACCAAATTTTTTTATCTAAAATTGCATCATGGTAACGTCCTTGTGCATCTCTTAGAAAGTAATTAGTTGAGAAAATAAGAGGTGTTTTATTGTTAGGAAGAGAGTCACAGAACTTGAAATGTGAATCGAGATAACTTCCAAGAGGAACAACCATAAAGTCAAGATTAGCCATAGGTTGATGGGCACGAAGACCAGCTTCTCCTAGAGTTGCAGTAGTGGTTTCTGATTCTAGTGATGCACCAACAAAAACACCATGAGACCAAGTTAAACATTCATAAATAGGAACAGAGGTGTCACTATCACGCCCACCATAAATAATTCCCGAGACTTCAATGCCTAGAGGATCTTGAAGGGCTTCATCGCAATTGTCTAGCTCTTCTAACCGAAGTGTATATCTAGCATTAGGATGAGCAAATTTGATAACTTTTCCTTTAGGATCAGTTTTTCCTTCATGCCACTCACCGAGAAGGGATGAAGACCAATTTGTACCCGATTTAGGAATTTCAACATCGTCACCCATGCCTAACCAATAGGGTTTACCATCAGAAATGAGGACATTAGAGAAAATAATCTCGCCAGGAGAGGTTAATGCCTTAAAAATTTCAGGGTCGTCAATAGCATTAACATCTTGGATAATGCCAAAAATACCATTTTCAATATTTACTGCGCGAATCGAACCATCAATAATTTTAAGATAGGCGATATCATCACCCATGATAGTATTACCAGGAACCATAGCTGTAGAAGTTTTTCCACAAGCACTGGGAAAAGCTCCAAGGAAGTAGGTTTTTCTAGTTCGGTCAAGAGAATAGACACCTGAAATAAACATATGCTCAGCTAACCAATCTTTGTCTATGTTAGCTTTATTAATAGCTAAGCGGAGAGCTAATTTCTTTAAACCTAAAGAATTACCAGCATATTGATTATTAACAGAAAGAACACGGTTTTCTTGAGGATCTATAAACATTCTACGTTTTTCAATATTTTTAGTAACGTTTTTATCAGTAAGTTCGCCAGCAGAATGAATAAAATAGAAGAAATCTTCAGATCCATTGAGTTTAATAAATTCTTGATAACCTTGACGATAAAGAATATCTTCAGAATGTGCAACATAAGCAGAATCAGTTATTTGTAAGGCAGGAATGGAAAGGGGAGAGTCAAGAGGACCAAGACTATAGAAGCGAATAAGAGCAACTTTACCAACCATACATCCATCCATAATTTCATAAATTTCAGTAAGACCAGCATCACGATCAAAAGTGTTGGTCTCAGAGCAATAATTTTCTTTCAGAGAAGGATCAATTAAAAGACGAGTATTAGCTTTATCTCGACCTTGGTCATAAAAACCATCGAAGTGAATAGTATGACCGGGAAGGGAAAGCTGGAACTCTTCGCCATTAGTAAGAGCTATATCACGAACAGAAGCAAGATCAGAAGGAGTATCAGTAAAAACTCGAGCAGAGGAAGGTTTACATAAAGTCAAAAAAGTTTCAATTATATTAACAACTTTAGGATTGTTAAGAGCAGTAATTTTTTCAATATCAGATTCAGAAAGCCAATTTTCTAATTTCATAAATGCACCACATAGTTATTGTAACCACAAAAGTGGTTAAGATAAAGTATTTAAAGAAAATCAAATGTACTTTAAGAACATTATGCTGAGAAGAGAAGAAGATTAAAGACAAATAAAAAACTCCAAAGAAAACAAGAACCCTAGGAAAAAGAATTCAAAGGGTTGAAATAAGGGAAGATTTAAAATCTTCCAAACATAGGAGGTGATCCATCCGCAGGTTCCCCTACGGATACCTTGTTACGACTTTTGCATTGTCACATACCCTACCTTCAACCCATCTAAACTAGATGAACTTCAGGCAAAATATATTTCATTGCAACGACGGGCGGTGTGTACAAAAAGCGGGGACGAATTCTCCGCGCGTTGATGACACGCGGATACTAGACGCTCCATGTTCATGAGGTCGGTTCCAGACCTCAATCCCAACTGCGGATAGGTTTGAAGGTCAGCTCCTCCTTTCGGAGTTGCATCTCATTGTCCCATCCATTGTATTGCGTGTGCGGCCCTGGGGATTAGGAGCATACTGACCTGCCGTGGCCCACACTTTCATCCATCTTCATCGATGGCGATCTCCTTATTGTCCTCAGCCAAGCCGAAGCTTGCTCTTAGCAAATAAGGACGTGGGTCTCGCTCGTTTACTCACTTAAGAGCACACCTCACGGCACGAGCTTGAGACGGCCATGCACTACCTCTCTGACTTGTTCGGGTAAAGTCATCAGCTTGACCCACATATGCCAGTCGCCCCAGGTGAGTTTTCTCGCGTTGAATCGAATTAAGCCACACAATCCGTGCCTTGTGGCGCTTTCCCGTCAATTCATTTAAGTTTCAGCCTTGCGACCGTACTACCCAGGCGGAGGACTTAATAGTTTCCCTTTGGCACTGATCAGGCACTTGACCATGACCAACACCTAGTCCTCATCGTTTACAGCTAGGACTACAGGGGTCTCTAATCCCTTTCGCTCCCCTAGCTTTCAATCATCACCGTCGGAGAAGTCCCAGCGAACCGCCTTCGCCACTGTGGGTCCTGAAAGGATCAACGCATTTCACCGCTTCCCTTTCAGTACCGTTCGCCTCTTCCTTTCCCAAGTCTAGCGGTATTTCTGACGGCCTACAGGTTAAGCCTGCAGATTTAACCAGAAACCCACTAAACCGGCTACGATTGCTTTAAGCCTAATAATCGTCCTTGGCACTCGCAGAGCTGGTTTTACCGCGGCGGCTGGCACCAGCCTTGCCCTCTGCTTGCTGTTAGAGCTATTTACACTCTATCACAGTTAGGGGTATCCCTAACACTCGGGCTCGCGGACTCACGCTTTCGCGCATTGGTCACAATTCCCGACTGCTGCACGCCGTAGCGCTAGGTACAGTGTCTCAGTTACCTTCTCGGGGCGCTTACTTTCATAACCCCTACCGATCAAGGCCTAAGTGATCCTTTACATCACTTACAAGCAATAATCGGCCGCGGCCTCATCCTACGGCGATAAATCCTTTCAGCATTGGCCCCTTCCAGGTATCCATGCTTATCTGGGATTAATCTCAGTTTCCCGAGGTTATCCCCGTCCGTAGGGCAGATTGACGACGTGTTACTGAGCCTTTCGCGATGCCTCCGAAGAGACATTACACTTGCATGTCTTTAGCAAGCCCGATAGCACCAAGGTCCGGCATGATCAACCGGCTTCCGATGTGTATTATTGGTGCTAAAGCTTTCTTAAAAATGAATTATATTGGGTGTTTGTACAACAAAACTCATCCCTTTGTTTCATTTTTTTCCTAGAGTTCTTGTTTTCCTTGGAGGTGAGCGCTATTTCTTTTAGCATTTTTTTTAGAAATGTTAGTCTTTTTTAAGTTGTCGTTTGTTGGTTTTTTCACCAAACTTTTTTGTCAACTTTTTTGCAATGTTTCATGCATATCTTACTTCACTATTAGCTATTTATATGTGTTGATTCTTGTTTCTTTTCACATCTTATTCTTAGAAATTTTGTGTTTAAATACTCCTTTCTTTTCCTATTATTGTGTCAGTTGAATTACATAATGTTACTAAGACTTTTCGTAAGCGAGGTCAATTTATTAAAGCTTTAGATGATATTAATCTTACTATTTCTAAAGGAGAATTTCTGTCCTTTTTAGGCCCTAATGGTGCGGGTAAAACTACATTAACAAAATTATTATCTACGTTACTTCTTCCTGATTCAGGTGAGGTTTTTATTGAAGGCATACCTATTTCAAATGATAGTGCTATTCGACCCTTAATTTCTACTGTATTTGGTGAAAGTGGCGGTCGCAGCTTGTACTATCGATTATCCCTCTTAGATAATCTTCTTTTCTTTTCTTCGTTAGCGGGAATTTCGCGTAAAGAGGCTAAAATTCGTATTGATTCCCTTCTGGAATATTTTGATTTGTCCGATAAACGTAATGTTCAAGTTATGAAATTGTCTACCGGTATGAAAGCCAAAGTTCTTCTTATTCGTGCGCTTTTAACATCTCCTCGCATTTTACTTTTAGATGAGCCAACTCTTGGTTTGGATGCACTTAGTTCGGATAAGGTTAAAGTGTTGTTACGCCTTTTTAATCAAAAATTTAAAACTACAATTATCCTAACTAGTCATAATTTTTCTGATATTGATGACCTATCCCATCGTTTACTCTTAATGGATCAGGGACAGATTCTTCAAGATACTACCCCTTCTTTATTCAAAACCTCTACTACTGAAGCTTTTATTGATTTATCTTTTTCTTTACCACTGTTCCATCCTGAATCTTTTACAAAACAAATTTTATCGCCTGTTGGAGCAGAACTAATATTATTTAATTTATCAGATAAAACAAATTCAGAATCTAATTCTGTTATTAATGCACGTATTCAACCTAAGCGTCTTTCAACAGATGAAACAATATCTCGTTTAGTTTCTCTTATGACAACTATTGGAGCGAATATTTTCCGTATTTCACCTTATGCACCTACACTTAAGGAATCTTTTGTTTCTTTTCTTAGAAATAAAGAAAAGGTAGCTTTGGAGGTTGTTAATCAACTTTCTTAGTTAAAAGTTGTGTGAGCTGGTTAAAATGAGTTCAAATTATAATTCCCTTTCCTTTTCAAATTCAAGCTCATCTTCTAATTCGCAATTACTTTCATCTTCTTCTTTAATCACGATTGCTGATTTATTCAGTAAGTCTTATACTAAAAAAGCTCGCAGTTCTTTTCTATCTCAAATTTTTGCTTTTTTCTTATTAAAGATTAAGAACACATTAAACTATAAAAGTAGTTACTTGATGGTTCTTTCTATTAATCTTATGGCAGTATTTTCTTATTTCCTTTTTGGGCAGTTGAATCCTGATTTGTTAATTTTTGGGATACCTGCTACTTATTTTCAATATGTTATTATCGGATTATCTCTACAAATGGTTGTTGGAACAGCACTTGGTACGGTTAATAATAGTATTTATAGTGAGATCCTATTAGGCACATGGTCTTATGTTTTTACTTACTTTAAACTTTTCCGTTATACTCTCGGAGTCTCGTTAGCAGGGATTTTACTTTCTTCTTTTTCTATTTTCCTTTCCTTTTTCATAAGTTTTATTTTTCTTGATCTCACTCTTTCTGTCACTGTTATTCAAAGTCTTCTCGTTTTACTAACCTTTTTACTGATTCTTGCTTCACATATTGTTTTAGGGATGTTGTTTGCTGCTTATAGTATTTGGTACAAAAAAGATTCAGGGATTATTGGGATTATTTATGAGCTGACTAAAACTTTTTCAGGGATCGTTTTCCCTCTAGCTCTTCTTTCAGGTCTTCCTCACATAATTTCGAAAATTGTTCCGTTGTCTTACGGTCTTCATTCAGTTCAACATATTATTTTTTCTCCTACGTTGGATTTTCAATTATTAATGTTTAATTTTTTGTTCTTAATTTCATTTATATTTGTTATTGGGGGGTTCGCTCATTTTCTTGTCAATTTTAGTATTCATAAATCTAAACTTAGAGGTGATATAGGTTGGTACTAATAGAACAATATGAGACGGAATTAGATAAGTTGGTCGGGCTTTTTCAGCAGAAAAAGTATACACGACCCAATATTTTGTATGTTTTAGTTCAATTATTTATTAGAAATACAAAAATATTACTTACTTACAAAGCTACGGTTATTAATGAATTTGTTTCTGTTTCTGTTAATGCAATGTTATTTATTTTCTTATCTATGTTAGTACCGTTTGGTTTAATTTTCCAAGATGGCTATTATACTCCAGCTATAGATTTTATTTATGTAGGTATTATAACTTTAGATGTAACAGCAAGGATAATATCACGCTCTTTAGGAAGTTTTACTCGCGAGATACAGCAAGGTACGTTTGAAACTCTTACTTTAACTTCATTTGGGTTAAAAAAGTATATTTTTACAGAAGTCTTAACAACTTCTTTTAGTACACTGAGGGTATTATTCTATTATGTGTTATACGCTTTGCTTTATACATCCTTAAGTTTCTTTGAAGTTAGTTTACAATCTTTGCTTTCTCTCAGTTTACTTGTCATACTAACACTAATCTTTTTCTATATTCTT
>CAZEQQ010000094.1:0-8687 GCA_964514425.1 uncultured archaeon | reverse complement strand
AGACAAAGCAAAGGCATTAATAAATAGACTTATAGCTATGGTATTTATCATTAATCCCAAAAGAAATGCAGGTATAGAATAAAAATTGGGGCTCATTCCAAAGAGAAGAAGAACTAGTAACCCAATGGTAACTTGAATAAACACGAAAAAGGTATTAGAGAGTATATTACCTATGAGAAAATCACGATTTTTCATTCTTGTTGATAATAATCTTTTAAATTGTCCTTCTTTAAATTCTGTAGTTATAACAATCAAAGCAAAAGACATCACCATTAGTGCTCCATACATAATGTAACCAGAAGAAGAATAGGTTAAATTATTAATCGTTTTTGCTCCGGAGTAAACAGTTTCTACTTCAAATTCTACAGCATAAGGATTGAAATTAATTATTCCATCTACAATAGCTGAGAATGATTGACTAATGATACTCGTAGTTAAAGGACTAGTAGCTGAAAGAAAATAGAACTTATAATTTGGTTGTGGAGGGATAGTAGATTGAATTAATTCTTCATAGGAAATGGTAATATAACCACCAGCATCATTCACTACTTGGTTTAAAGAAGCATTCAAGCTTTGGAACATTATTTGAGATTTTTGAGCATTTGTATAATTCGCAGTATAAAAAACTAAAGTAGGGGTGCCATCATTTTTGACTATCTCTGCTTCATACCCATCTTCAATTACAAGTATATAATCTAAATCAAACAGAGAAAAATTGTTTCTAGCTGATGTATATTCACTTTCTGTTAAATTTAAGACATTGATGTTCATATTTTCAATTAATGAGTAAACAAAAGTTTGTTTCATTCTTGGATCAAAATGTGTATTATTTGTACTATCTTCATTAAAAATTCCAACAGTTGTAATAGCTGCTCTATTTATTGCTTTCTGAAAACCTTCTTCAAAAATAACATATGATGTTATATCTAATGAAGCTAAAATTTCATCCGCATTTTGTATTGATTTTCCCATATTTACTTTTCCATTTTCGTCAACAAGAGTTAGATTAAGTAAAGAGAAGATAGCTTGATCTTCAGCTTCATTCATTTCAGTCATTGTGTCAATGATGAAATTTATTGATTGAAATTCGTTTAATGGCTCTTCTTCCGTATTTAGATCAGCATTGATAAAACCAATTGTAAATTGAGAGATGTTAACACCACCCGAGCCACCAAAAACCATACCCATTAATGAGTAGAAAAAGATAGGAACAAGAATCATCATTAAGATTACCATTCTATCTCTATAAATGAATTTTATATTTTTCATTGCTATTTCTAAAGCCTTCATATAATTCCCCCAAAATTATTCTCTTAATTGTCTCCCTGTTAGCGAAAGGAATACATTTTCTAAAGAATTTGCATGGATTGCTATATCCTCTACTTGTATTCTATTTTCTGCAAACACATTAACCATTTTACCTATTTTGGAAATACCATCTAAAGACACTACACGATAAGATGATAGTTCGTCTTCAGTTTGTGAAAAAGAAACGATATCTTTCTTTTCTATAAACTGTTGTAGAATTTTTGTAATTTCTGAAGGTGAGCCATTCAATTTAAAGATAAGATTATCACCTTTTCCTATTGAAGCTTTCAATTCTTCTGGAGTGTCTTCTGCAATAATTTTTCCATGGTCTATTATTCCTACTCTATCACTAAGAATATCTGCTTCATCCATATAATGTGTAGTCAAGATTATGGTTATTCCTTGATTTTTTAGCTCTAAAATATAATCCCAAATCATTCTTCTTGTTTGTGGGTCTAAACCGCTTGTTGGCTCATCTAGAAATAACACATCAGGTTTATGAATCAGACCAACTAAGAGGTTCACTCGCCTTTTTTGTCCTCCTGATAATTTATCTACTTTAACATTCATTTTATCAACTAAACCCACTTTTTCTATGAGAAATGCTGCTGATTCTTTAATTTCTTTAGAACTCATTTCGTGCATTTTTCCAAAAAAAGAGATATTTTCTAAAACTGTTAGGTGATTGTATAGAACATTTTCTTGTGGGCAAACACCTATATACTTTTTCACTTCATTTGAACGGTCTACTACAGAATATCCATTAATATCTGCTTCACCTTCCGTAGGAAGCAAATTACAGGATAAAATGTTCAATGTAGTTGTCTTCCCTGCCCCATTAGGTCCCAATAATGAATATAATGTCCCTTTAGGAACACTAAAAGTGACATTATCCACGGCTTTCAATGTCCCATAAACCTTCGTGAGATTTTTAACTTCAATTCCGTTTGTTTCCACTTTAATCGAACCATCTTGTCTAAAATTGCTTATAAAGGTATTCAAATAAAAAATAAAAAATAAAATCAAAAAATTGAATCCACGAACAATCTAGAAGTAACTAAAAATTTAATTAGTAAGAATAATAAGTTAAGGGTGTGTTTCCACCTAAAGTATTTCACAAACAATTTTTGCCTTTAAGTAAAGAACTAAAGATTAAAGTTTATACAGAATACATAATACTCGAAGACGAGTTTTATGGTGATGAGTACTATTTCTCCAAAGCAGTAATGAATATTTATAATAAAATAAGCGAAAAGGAGCAAGAAGAATTATTTCCTCTTTTAATGGAAATTTGTATTGTTAATAATTGGACAAAAGAATTGAAGGAATTTATTGAAGGTCAAACAGTTAGAGAAGAGTATTTACATCTTTTAGCTTCTTTTTACTTTAGAAATAATGACATTAACCAACTAAAAAGAATTCATGATGAACTTTGCGAAAAAACTGATGAATTTAGTGTAAGGTTAAGAAAATTTGTTGATATCTTGCTTTGCCATGTAAAAAGAGAGTTTAGTGTGATGAAACCAAAATATGATGAGTATTTTGAATTGATTAAAGATGTTCCATATGAAGAGTATTCACGAGATATGATACTTATTTTCAACAATTATCTTTATTTTCTCGCTAACATGAGTTTATTAGATGAATTTAGGGAAAAATTGCAGATTTTGAAACTCATCGCAGAGCATACATCAGATCCTTATATCCTTACAGGCTACTATAATTTAGTTGGCTCTGATGCTATTCGTTCTGGCAAGTATAAGGAAGCAGAACAAGCTTTCCGTTCAGGATTAGAACTCGTTACAAAAAACAACTACAGATTGGGAATCTTTAGTATGCAACACAATCTCGCTATTGTTCTCTACGTTCAAGGACTTGTTGAAGAAGCAAAAGCTATTTTCTTGGAAGCATTAGCAATGGTGGATAATGAAGTTCATCAATTTCAACTGCTGAGTAATCTTGGTGAGATTGATCTTTTTATGGGAAATTATGCAGAAGCTGAAAAAAGTTTTATAGAATCTTTAGAAATAGGTGAAAAATTAAACATAAAGAATCCTGATACATGTTCATTATTGGCTTTAACATATATTTTCATCGAAGACAGAGATTCTGCATTAAGGGCTCTAGCTAAAGCTGAAGAGTGTTTGGAAAAGTCTTCAACGCAACTAAGCAATAGTATCTTTAATTACGTTCAAGGGATGTTTTATCACATAATTGAGAAAAATAAAGGAAAAGCAAAAGAATACTTTGAGATTTGTCTTGATCTTTCTTTTAAGAACAATATTTTCGAATACATTTTACGTAGTGAAATCCAATTAACAGCAATTGCTTTAGAATCCTTTGGAGAAAATAAAAATGTTAACTACTATACTCAAATCCTCTATCATCTTGAGAATCTCAATCAATTAGCTCAAGAACAAGGATTACCGATGGTTGAGATTGAAGTTCAATTATTACTCTATGTTACACACATCCTTAATCAGGATAAGGAAAAAGCAAGGCAAGCTATCGATAATGCTAAACTTATAGCTTCAGAATCGGGATTAGACAAATATTCTAAACTTTTAAATAATATTTCCCATGAAGGAAGTGAAATTATTTCTTCTTCACTTTCTAGAATAAGAAAAATCAAAGTTATACAACGTTCTACAACTTCTAGAAGTAAAATCTTTGGTGTGTTAATTACGAGTTTAGATAACGCACTTATTCATTACTCTCGAACACTCGTTGAACAAGAAGAGTTCGCTGTTTTAGCATCAGGGTTAATTTCAGCTGTTCAAGTAATGGAAAAGTCTATTTTTGGTGAAGAAGGAGTGATGAAGTCTTTTACTCTTGAAAATAATACTCTATTTATGGAAAAATTAGAGAACTCATTAATTATACTTGTTATTGATCATGATTCTTTTAATGCTAGAACTAAATTTAGGATTTTTCACAGCAAATTAAGAGAAAGTATTGGAAGCGACTATTTCAAACAAGATTTAGAATCTATACCACCTAAACCTGAAATTGATGAGATAGTAAAAGAAGCCTTTCCTGAATTGAGGTAAAAAGAAAAAGGCTACTGTTCTATTTCCTATTTTTTTAATTTATTCCTTTAATTCTTTATTCACAGCTTTCTCATATTCTGTAAGACAAGTATTACAACAGAAATATCTCTTTTTTTTGTTGATTACCTTGCTAAAAACTGAACCCGAAAAATCTCTTTTACAATAGTCACATTTAAGTAGAATATTTTCTGGTTCTGTAATACTTATCTCATTTTTTTCCGGATATCCATCATATACAAAAATCAACTCAATTCTCTCAATTTCACTTTTTTCTTGTAAGAATTGCATTAACACTTTTTTTGAAGCATCATTGATAGGGAAAGTTTCTGCAATAAGATTGTATTCTCCAATACCTACTTCTACTTTTTTAATAAGCGGATGAGCATAGAGTTCTTCAGCAAGTAAGTTTAATAATCGAGAGTTAACTTTTAAAAGAATTTTGCTTGATTTTTCTTGTGTCAACAATGAATAATCCACATTTATAGTAAAATTTTCTATTATTCCTTCTTTTATTAATCTTTCAACTCTGGTACTAGTTGCAGGAACAGATAGATCTACTTTTTCTGCTAATGAAGAATAAGAAGCTCTTCCATCTTTCTTTAATTCATTAATTAAAATTATATCTTTTTTATCTAATGGTTTCAATTTATTCTTTTATCACAATAACCTAAATAAATTTTTAGAAAGCAAAATTAAAAAGAGGGAAAATGTAAGAAAAGAGAGAGTTTAGTTAATACTTCTTATTTTCTGTATTCTTCCATTGAATAGTTTTAAAGATAGAGAGTTTAAAACAACTGATACCGATGATAAAGCCATAGCTAAACCTGCTATTTCAGGAGGTAAAACAAAACCAAAAGGAATGAATAGTATTCCTGCTGCAATAGGTATGGCTAGTGTATTGTATACAAATGCCCAAAAGAGACCAGTTTTAACTTTGTTTATTGTTTTTCTGCTTAGAATTATTGCAATAGCTGCATCCCTTAGATCGTCTTTCACTAAAACAACATCACCTGATTCTATTGCTACATCAGTACCTGAACCTATTGCTATTCCTACATTAGCTTGTGCTAAAGCAGGAGAATCATTTATTCCATCTCCTACAAAAGCTACCTTTAATCCTTGTTTCTGATAGTTTTTTACAATTTCTAGTTTTTCTTCAGGTAAAACATCTGCATGAACATCTTGTATCCCAACTTCTTTAGCTATTGTCTTTGCTGCTCTAGGGTTATCTCCACTTACCATAGCTACCTTTATACCAGCTTTATTTAATAACTGAATTGCTTCTTTAGAGTGGGGTTTAATAGAATCAGAAATTGCAATTATTCCAAGAACACTATTTTTATCTGTGATCACCATTGCAGTCTTTCCTTTTTCTTCAAGTTCTATCAAAGCTTGTTCCATATCTTCAGTTATTTTTATGTTTTCTTCTGCCAATAACTTTCTATTTCCTAGATTATAGTGTTTATCGTCTATTTTTGCCCTTATCCCTTTTCCAGCTATTGCTTTAAAATCATTAATTGGCTTTAGAATTATGTTTTCTTCTTCTGCTTTTGCTATAATTGCTTTGGCTATAGAATGTTCAGAACCTTGTTCTAGTGATGCAGATAATAATAGAAGATCTTTTTCTTTGAAATTATTGTTGAAACTTATGATATCAGTAAGAACGGGTTTTCCTATAGTTATTGTTCCAGTTTTATCGAATAGGATCATATTCACTTGTCTTGCACGTTCTAATGCTTCTCCTGAACGTATGAGTATACCATTTTGAGCACCTAAACCTGTTCCTACCATTATAGCTGTAGGTGTTGCTAAACCAAGGGCACAAGGACAAGAGATAACAATAACCGTAATTGCAGTTAAAAAGGCAAAAAGGAATACTGATGTCCCCGCAGGTAATAGAGTTTCACTTACTATTCCTAATTGGAAAAGTATAAACCACACAGAGAAAGTAATAATAGCAAGAAGAACTACTGATGGTACAAACACTGAAGAGATTTTATCTACTAATTTTTGAATAGGTAATTTAGAAGTTTGAGCTTCTTCAACCATTTTGATGATTTTATTTAATGTAGTATTTTCACCTACTTTTGTAGCTTCCATCTTTAGTAAACCATCTTCATTAATAGTTCCTCCAATTAGCATTTCTCCTACTGTTTTGTTGACAGCAACGCTTTCTCCTGTTATCATTGATTCATTAATGAAACCGTTACCATCTACTATTTTTCCATCAACAGGAATACTTTCTCCAGGTTTGATTATACAGATATCGCCTTCGATCACATCGTCTATCGTAATACGTATTGTTTGCCCATTTCTAATCACTGTGGCAGTGTTTGGTTTTAATTGCAGTAACTTCTTGATTGCTGCAGAGGTTTTCCCTTTTGTTATTTCTTCTAGATATTTTCCTAAAAAGATGAATGTTAGAAGAATGGCGGAGGTTTCAAAGAAAACATATCCTTCAAAAGCTGGTTGAAAGTAGGGGTAAATAATTACGAAAACACTGTAGAAATATGCAGCACTTGTACCTAGTACTACTAAAACTTCCATTGATGCACTCTTATTTTTTAAGCTCTTCCAAGCAGAACGATAAAAAGGATAAGCCAAAATAAATTGTATAGGAGTCGTAAAAACAAACTGAATTAAATTAGTAAATAGCATTCCAGGAAAGATGTAATAAGACATTTGCCACATAGCAAAATCATGGAACCAGCTATCAAATGGTGGCATATGTCCCATAGCAAAAATGAAGACAGGGATTGTTAAAAGAAAACTCAAAAAGAATCTTTTTCTCATATCGTTAATTTGTTTGTTTTGATGTTTATCTTGTTCAGATAAATTATCGTCTTTAATTGACGCTGTATATCCTAACGTTTCTATTTCCTTAATTATACTTGTTGTATCAGTTTGTCCTTTATTGAATGTTACTTGAGCTAAATTTCGAGGAAGATTAACCTTGACATCAAGTAAACCTTGCTTTTTAGACAAATTTTTCTCAATTGTCGCTACACATGAAGCACAATGCATTCCCTCAACATTTAACTGCACTGTCTTAACTTGTTCATCTATTAACTCTGCTGAATAACCTGCATTTTCGATCGCATCAACCAATAAGTTAACTTGAATATCTTCTTTATTGAGAGAGACTTTAGCTTTTTTACTCAATAAATTAACTTCAGCATTTTCAACACCTTCTATTTTTTTTAGCACTCTTTCTACTGTTGCTACACATGAAGCACAATGCATTCCCTCAACATTTATAGTAATAATTTTTTCATTCATATGTTCTCCTCTTTTAATATCTTAAAGAAAATGAAAAAAGAATTTAGAGAATTGCTTTATAGCCAATTTCATCTATAGTTTCTATTATTTGATCAACATCAAGATCTTGTTCATTGAATTCTATTTTTGCTTGCTTTTTCTCTAAATCAACATCAACAGAGACAACGCCTTTAAGATTTTGCACTGTTTTTGTTACATTCATTTTACAATGATTACACGTCATACCTTCAATTTTTAGAATAATATTGGTCATTTTACTCAAGTGACAATAACCATCATTCTATAATAATCTAGTGCTTAAAATTTTTAAGTGAATACTATTCCTCTATTTCCCCTCAATTTGCAAAATCTACTGATTTCAACCGTGGATTGAATCCTAAGGCTTCAACTATTTTAACTACTTTATGGTATGTTATTGCATAAGGATCAAGAATCACTTTAGCTTTCTTTTCATCTTCTAATACTTCTGCAGATATTATACCATTTAAATAGGTAAAAGCTGTCCTTATCCATTCTGCACAACTTTTGCAAGTCATATCTGGGATTTCAATCTCAATAGAATAGTTCATTTCAAGAGTGTCAACTTTTTAACATTTATATATTCATCTATTGGCACAACTTGTTTAGTGAAATCATATGATTTAATAGTTGGTACATAAACAAAAAAGAAAGAAAAACTAATGAGTAAAAAGTTTTACTCATCATAAGGTTCAAAATCTTCTTTGCCTGCTCCACATTCAGGACATAACCAGTCATCGGGTATGTCCTCAAAAGTGGTTCCAGCTGCTACACCCGCATCAGGATCGCCTATTTCAGGATCATAGATGTAGCCACAGAGTATACATATCCATTTGCCACTCATAGTAATTCCTCTGAATTATTAACTAACTTTTCTAAGGTTGTATTTAATCTTTGCTATGGAAAGATGAGGAACAACTATCAATTTTCAATAGTTTGGAGTAACAATCCTTTATCTAACAATATAAAAAGAGGTTAAAAATAAAAATAAATTACGAAAGTTACTCACTTTAGCGATTTATTCGCTTCACA
>CAZEQQ010000093.1:0-8693 GCA_964514425.1 uncultured archaeon | reverse complement strand
CAATGTATTTTGGATGACAAATTTTTCACAAATATCTTTTAATGAATCCATAGAAAAACGCTCTAATTTTTGTTAATAAACTTTTATGAAGTGAAGAAAATTTAATTATTGAGTACTACACATTTTTAAGAAAAGGAAAAAAGAGAAAGAAATGATTAAAGTAGTCAATTTAACTACTTTTCAATATTAATCGTTTCTTCTGCTAAATCGATATTAGCTTGTTCTACCACACCACCAATATCAAAACCAAATATAACAGGTGAGGCTTTTATTTTTAATGTTACTGTTATCGTTCCACCTCCTGCGATTGTGGTTGCATCATCATCTGTTAGTACAACAACAAATTCTGCTGTACTTTCTTCACCTAGTACTATTGTATCCTCTGCAGAATCAACAAGATCTGTCCCCTTATAAATTTCAAAAATCAATTTGATAGACTTTGGTAGAAACCCTAATTTTGGTGATTCAATGGTAATAGATATGGATATAGTTTTATTATCCGAACCTACATCAAAAGTGGGTGTACCAGCTGAAAACTCATCAGACCTTTCCATCATTCCTGTATAGGTCAAATATCCATCTGCTCCAATTACTCCAACTAAGCCTATGAATAAGAAAACTATCAGTAGTATTACAATTAAAGCTTTTTTTGCCATACCCTATGTACGGCTTTTTTTATTATTAAGTTTATTGTTATTTTCTGTTTTTAAAAAAAATTGAATGGATAATAAGAATAATCAGAAAAATTGTTTTCTTTTTCTTACACTATACTTATAACTTTCCAATGATAATAAAGGAATACTAATAGCAATAGCAACTATTAACCAATCAATTACCGTTAATGGTAGAAACTCTATCCCTAAATTGAGTGTGTCGACCAAGAAATTTTGAATAGATGCGTTATAGAGAACCATCACTAATCCTATAGGCACGAAAAGAACAATAAATAGAATCAAAAGAGAAAAATTTTCTTTTAGAGATTTCCACACGGGTTTATTGAAATGCCTTATACTTAATACAACTAAGCATTCTGCAATTATTAGCACTGTTAAGAACATTGTACGAGCTTTCGCATGTTCCCAACTTGCAGGGTTAACGATATTTGCTGTTTGATCAAAGTTGGGTATAATTAAACCTTGATTATATGCAAAAACAGGAATAATAGCAAAATAGCAGAGAAGGTAAATAGCTCCTGAACTTAAAGCTAAACTTAATGCGAGAACAGTAAAAGCTCCCCAATAGTTTTTATTAAAAATATTTTCATCATTTCTAGGGGGATAATTCATAACATCTTTTGTTATTTTATCTACAATAAATACAAAGGTTGGAATTGTATGGGCTGTAGCGAACAATATCACCCTTTGAACATTGTTTACTAACACAAATCCTGGAATATAAGAACTGGAGAAATAAATAATGGCTTCTGCAACATTGACAGTGATGAAAAAGAAAATCATATAACGAATTTTCTCAAAAAGACCTCTACCTTCCTTTATTCCTAAAACTGTGCTATTATAACTGTCATCTGATATTACAACATCAGATGCTTGTTTTGCAACTTCTGTCCCACTTATTCCCATACATATGCCACAATCAGCTTGAGTTAAGGCTAAAGCATCGTTGACCCCATCCCCTGTCATAGCGACAATTTTGTTAGCTTGTTTATATCGTCCTATAATTTGTTGTTTATGCTGTGGAGATACCCTTGCAAATACTCGAGTATTAAAGAAGAGTTCATCTTCTAATTCAGCTATTTTTTCTCCTTCCACTGCTAATTCATCTCTTTTAACTATTCCTACTTCTTTAGCAATTGCTAAAGCCGTTTGAGGAGAATCTCCTGTAATCATAATAGGAATGATTCCTGCATCATAACAGTCTTCAACAGCAATACTAACACCATCCCTCGGAGGGTCTTGAATACACACAAATCCATTATATGTTAAATTGTTCTCTAATAACTCACGATCATCATAAATAATGGTATCACGGGGAATTTTTCTAAACGCAAGAGAAATAACTCGATACCCTTTACTTGCAAAATAGTTAACATCTTCTAAAATTCTCTTTTTATCATTTTCTGTTAACTCTTTAAATTGACCATCTGAACCTATTAAATCACATAAAGGTAATACAGTTTCTGTAGCTCCCTTACAAAAAAGTGTAAACCCTTCACTATTTTCAAAAACTTTGCTCATTCTTTTAAGAGTAGAATCAAAATTGTATTCTTTAATGTAACCAAATTCTTGTTTTATTTTAGCTTCATTCATGCCTGATTTATTGAATAGCGCTAAAAAGGCTGCATCAGTTGGATCACCAGTAGCTTTCCATGTGACATTCCTATTAGGTTCAAAAACTTCTTCAACTATAAGATGAGCATTATTGTTTAATAATCCTCCTACAAGAACTGAACCAATTTCGCTATTTTCAATTGAATAGTTGAGACTATCAAAAACATACTCGTCAGTTAAAGTTAATGTTTTATCGTCCCCTAAAGGGATAATAGCTCCTTTATTACTATAACCTGTTCCTGTTACTGTATAATATTGATTGGAATCCCAAATATGCTTCACAGCCATTTGATTTTGGGTGATAGTTCCAGTCTTATCTGTAGCAAGAATTGAACATCTTCCTAATGTCTCAATGGCTGAAAGATTGCGTATGATTACACGATCTTTGGCCATAGAAAGAACTCCCGTAAGAAGAATAATAGTCGTCAATAAGGGAATTGCAATCGGCATTATTGCCATTGATGTTGTAAGAGAAATGGTGATGTCACTCATGACCCGTTCAATATTAGAGATCGTTCCTCTTTGGGAGTGATAAACTAATTTGTAAATAACTGAAGAAAAGATGAATGTAAGAACAGCCAACCCTAGCCATTTAGCTAAAACATTAACTTTTGCTCGAATAGGAATCTCATTTGTCCCCATGGCTTCAAGTTCGAGAGAAAGTGCACCTAATTCTGTAAAAACACCAGTGTTAACAACAATTGCAAGAGCTCGTCCATATTCTATGTATGTTCCCGTATAAACCATGTTGTTACGTTGGGAAAGCGAGGTGTTTAATGGTAAAACGATTGAGGGAGAATCTGTTTTCTCTACAGCTACTGACTCCCCAGTTAAAGCAGATTCATTTACTAAAAGGTTACTTACACTAATAATACGCGCATCAGCAGGAACTCTGTCTCCTTGATCAAACTCTATAATATCTCCAATTGCTAAATCCTGTGCTGAGATTTGATTTGGAATACCATCGCGGAGTACAGTAGCTTGTGGAGGAGATAATTTATGTAAGGCATCTAACTTCTTTTGTGCACGAATTTGTTGGAATATGGTAAAAGCTATATTGAATGCAATTATAAACAGCCAAAAACCTATCTGACTCCATGTTTCTGGCACCCAAAAACTCAAAACAATAAGAAAAAAGGTTACAATCAAGTAAATATTTATTAGCCAATTAAAAAGAGGTGACAAATAAACGGCCCAAATAGACCCTTTTACTGGAGGTATTGAATTTTGTCCAAATATCATCAACCTTTTTTTTGCTTCATCATTAGTTAATCCAAATTGAAGATTTGTTCCCAGTTTTAATTCAATCGTCTTTAATTCTTGGGAATGAGCTGCAAAGCGTTCTTGAGGTTGATAAATCTGTCTTCTCTTGAGTACCATATTAACACATCTTTTTATTAGCATAATTTGGATAAGTAAATTAACTACAAAAGATTAACATTGATAAGGGCTTTTTAATTTTTTGTAGGTTACAGAAAGAAATTTTTTAGGATTAACAAAGGTTAAAACGAGCATTACAGTCTTTTTCTACACTTGGAAAAACTATATAACTGTCGAGGAAAGATGTACAAAGAAAACAAAATTTATAGAGTATTAACTAAATATACTAAAATAAGAACAAAAATGTGGTAAATATGGGCGTACGAGACGAATATCAAAGCCTTATTGCAGCTTTTACAGGAGATGTAAAGAAAGAACTAGCAACTGAAGTAAGTAGCTTAATACTATATGGAAGTGTAGCTGCAAATGAACATATAGCTGGAGAATCAGATTGTGATTTTCTTTTAATTTTGAAAGATGAAGCAGTGAAAGGTAAAAAACTCACTACAACATTAGCAAAAATAGGTACTGTCATAGGAAAATACCTTGAAGACCCATTATACGCTTCATTAATTGATATTGACATTCTAGAAGAAAAACAAATACCAAAAGGAGATAACAGTATTTATCCTTGGACAAAAGTTCATTTAGCTTCAAAAGGAAAAGCATTAATTGGAAAAAACCCCTTTGAAGGAATAAAAGTGAAAGATGAACATATAAAGGAAACAGCAAGACAGATGGCAAGAGAGTATTACCAACAATTAAAAGACTTATTTGTGTTTCCACCTGAAGATGAATACCAACAAACATTCATCACAATTGATGCAGTATTAGGATTAGCATGTGCTCATCTCTTCTTTCTAGGAGAAAGAGATCTGTACAAGAGTACAGCTTTTATGATTTATGAAGAAAAACATCAGAAAAACTATGACATTGAACCCGTAGTTCAAAGCCACAGGATGAGATTAGCCTCAAAAAATGCAGAAACAAAAGACTTTACTCAAAAAGCTTTAGCCTTTGCAGATACAGTGATAAATGAAATCTTCAAATAAGCAGGGATAACCTATGTCTGTTCAAACAACAATCGATGTATTAGTACAAAAAACAGAAAACTCACTAATCCTTATCTCAGGGGAGTCTGGCACAGCAAAAGATGAGTTAGCTTACCGTTTTATTGAAGACGGAATAAAACAAGATGAAGCGATATTATGCGTGTTACTCTCACATTCGGTACAAGAATATCTTGATAAAATAAAAGAGAAAACAGACAAAGTAGGGGAGTATATTGCAAGTGGAAGACTAAATTTTATCGATTGTTTTACCTTTCGAGCCATTCCTAAAGAAAAATTGCCAAATACAACAGTAATGGGAACAGCAAATGATTTGTTGGGACTGTCAGTAAAAATAAATGAACTCTCTCATCAATCCGAAAGACTAAGAATAGTTTTTGATCAAATATCTGTACTAATGATTTATAATTCTCCGATGCATGTGGTACAATTTATACAAACTTTAGCAGCAAGAGTAAGACAAAGAGGGCAATCCGCATTATTAGTATTAGATACAGGTGTTATAGATGCAAAAATCGAAAAAACATTACAAAGTGTTGTTGACACATTCGTAGAAACATCACGACGAGATAGTTCAGAAGGGACAAAGCAATTAGTAAGAATAAAATTCTCGAAGTATGAATTTGAACCGAGATTAGTGCAAATTGAATAAAGGTTAGAGAAAAAACCTTTTTATTTCTCTTTTTCTTCTTATTTTAATGATATTAGAACAAGATATATTCACAAAAAATGACATTAGTGAAAGAATAAGAACTTTACAAAAAGAGTTACAGAAAGAAGAAATAGATTTTTCTTTGATAATGTATAAATCAGACCTATATTATTATTCGGGAACAGGACAATCATGTATTTTAACAATACCTATGGAAGGCGAACCAATTTTATTTGCTAGAAGATTGAAAGAAAGAATAGAAGAAGAAACAAAATTAGATGAAATAGTGCCAATAAGGAGTTCAAAAGAAATATACAAAGAACTAAAAGAAAGAGGATTAAAAGTTGAAGAAGGGAGAATGGGACTAGAAGCAGATGTAATCCCTGCAGAAATGTATAAAAAAACAGAAGAAATATTTCCGAATAAAGAAGCAGTTTCAATAGGAAATACATTAAGGATGATAAGAGCAGTAAAAGACGAAAAAGAGATAGAACTGCTAAAAAAATCTGCGAAAATATTGGATGAGGTACAAGAACTAGTACCTGATATTGTAAAAGAAGGAATGACAGAAGTAGAGCTAAGTGGAAAATTGTATGCTGAGATGAGAATAAGAGGAGGACAAGCAGCTGTAAGAAGCAGAGATTTCTACACAGAAGGAGGAGGAAATGGGTTTGTTTTATCGGGAAATAATACTGCACTAGCAACGTATACTCTCACAGCAACAGGAGGGCCAGGATTACATCAATCTAATCCTTTTGGACCAAATATGAAAAAAATAAAAGAAGGTGAACTGATATTAGTAGACCTATCAATTGCTTACAATGGCTACATAACAGATGAAACTCGATGTTATACGATAGGAAAAGCAAATCAAAAAATAAAAGAACGATATCAACTTCAATTAGATGTTGAAAATGAAATGGCAAAACTAATGAGAGAAGGAAAGAATGCGATGGAAGTTTATGCAGAAACATATGAATATGCAAAAGAAAGAGGAATTAAAGAAAATCTTATGGGAGGCGGAGAAATACCTTTCTTAGCGCATGGAGTAGGATTGGAACTGAATGATTTCCCTGTAATAACAAAAAGGTTTGATTATATGCTCCAAAAAGGAAACGTTTTAGCTGCAGAACCAAAACTAAACTATTACGGTGAAATGACAATAGGGTCAGAAAATACCTATGTAGTAAAAAAGAACAATGCAGAAACAATAACAAAAGCTCCTCATCCAATTCTAGAAGGATAAAGGAACTATCCCTTTTTTTGGTGTTTAAATAAGCTAAAAAATTAATTAATGTGATGTTGGTTCTCCCCACTTCTCCGAAAATAATGAAAGAAGAACAAATATTCGACAAGATAATTCTGTATCTGGATATGGATGCATACTTTGCTGCTGTAGAACAGAGAGAAAATCCAAAATTGAAAGGAAAACCAATGATAGTTGGGGGAAATCCAAAAACAAAGAGGGGAGTAGTAGTAACATGTTCATACGAAGCAAGAGAATATGGAATAAGATCAGGAATGGCCGTAGCAGAAGCAGTAAAACTCTGTCCTGAATTACTATTCGCTTCAAGAGCATATCCTCTTTATACAAAAATATCAAGAAATATTCTAGAAATAGCAAAGCAATACTCGAAAAAAACTTTCATGTGTAGTATAGATGAACTATTTATGGATGTTACCGATATAGTAGAGACTTATGAGGACGCAGAAGGATTAGCATATGAACTTAAGGATGAAATTAATTCAATAGAAAAACTATCCTGCTCAATAGGGATAGGACCAACAATAACAGTAGCTAGAATGGCCTGTGATATAGATAAACCAAATGGATTGACCATAATAAAACCCAGTAGGATCAAAGAGTTTCTAAATCCACTAAAAGTGAGTAAAATCCCTGGCGTAGGGAAAAAAACAGAAGAGAGGTTCAATAAGCAAAATATAGTAACCTGTGGAGATTTGGCTAAAAAAAAAATCACGCAAATATACGAAGACGAGGGAGAAAATGGGGTCTTGCTATGGAAATTTGTACATGGGTACAATACAGAGAAAACAGAAGAATTATACAAAGAATATCAGAGAAAATCAATAGGAGAGGAAAGAACGTTCTATTATCCTCCACAAGAATGGAGCGAAATATGGAACGCAGTAGATGAGTTGATAGAAAACATAATAAAAGTTGCAGAATATCATGGAACTAGCTATCGAACAGTGGGAATTAAGATTAAAAATAGAAATTTTGAAAGTGAAACAAGAAACTATTCCTTATCCTCACATGTTAACTCAAAAACTACACTAAAAAGAATTGTATCGGAATTGATGCAAGAATACAAAAAAATGAATCTCAAAACGCTCAGATTGCTAGGTATAAGAATAAGCAATCTCAAAAAGACAGAAAAAAAACAGTTGAACCTAACAAAGTTCATAACCACGTAAGAGCTACTCAATATTCAAAAATTCAGAATAAAAGGCAAAAAAGAAAGAGTTTTTTTAAATTCTAGTCATTCAAATTGTTTCCACATTTTCCGCAGAACTGTGAGCTTTTAGGCCATTGACTCCCACATTTACCACAGAAACATGTTTCGTTAGAATTGGAAACGGGATTGTAGATACTTACAGGCTTTGAAGAAGGGGCAGAAACTTGTTGAGACGTGTTAAAACTCTCAGGACTTTTGATAGTCTTGAAGACAGAAGCTGTGGCATTTAGACCTATGAACAATAGAGAATAGTAGACATAGAGTAAAAGACCCTGTGCAATCGTAAAGATAAGAAGAGGAACAAAACGAACTTCTTGGAGGTAAGTGAGCAGAGAGAGCGTAATAAAAACATAGATTACAAAGAAATAAATTTGAGAATAGAGGAGAAAAACAGTATTTTTATTATTCTTACCTAAAAGGTCTTGATTTTGTAACTTTGTAAACAATCTATACAGTAAATAAAAAGCAAGAACGAAAGGAAAGGTTTTGATCAAAAATATAACATTAGAGATAATCCTTTCTAGTTCAAAAATACTAAGAAATTGAGCAGAAATTTCCATAATTGAGCCAAAAATCAAAGCAACACTGATTATTCTAATAGAATTATCCTCTCCCCCAATTTTTTCTTCAAAACTGTATAATTTCGTGGCAATAATCAAAAAAAAGATTGTTGTAGTTATATTAATACCAAATAAGGCAATTGACATAAAGCTATTAAAAGCTATATAAGGAAGCATTTCGTAATAGGGAACATTGTCAGAGAAACGGTCCTTAATTAGATACACTATATGGACAATTAGATTGACCAATGATGAAGCAAAAAGAATAATCACTAATACACTAAGTTCCTTAAACTTGCTAGCAATAGTATCACGAACATGTTCAA
>CAZEQQ010000092.1:0-8724 GCA_964514425.1 uncultured archaeon | reverse complement strand
GGATTTCAACCGGAAATGTGTATAAGTAATAGTCAGAATTTAGACCTAATGATTTTAACAGATCTTTTTTCTCTTGTTCAAAATCTTTTATCCAACTGATGTCTAAAGTCTTCAACAAGTTAAAGAAACTTTTCATTTTGTTATATAGGGGATAGTCTCCAATAATAATGCTATCTAATGAAAACAGTTCCTCTGAAAAAGTATATTTCTTTTTAATTGAAGCATCAGAATAAATAGCATCAAAAAGTTTAGTTTCCCCTATTTTAGTGCTCCAAAGTGAAGATTCTATGCCTTTTAATGAATTCAGCAAATCTAGCTTTAGATCATTGTAATAAGTGAAAAGACCATTCTCTGATTCATCTTTCAAAGATTGCATTAAGTTCTCCAAATAAAATAGTGCTGAAATAATATTATTTCCTCTATTTTCAACAACTTCTTTTAATTCAGGTATGGTAACTTTGAGCGCACTTTTAGTCCATAATATAGGCTTGAAAACATTAAGTGAGACTGTTTGTATTAATCGTTTTTCCTCTTCATTTAATGCACATATTGGGTGATTGTAAAAGTTTACAAGAGCTAAAATGTTAGTGACATGAAATTCAGCAAACTTTGACTGAAGAGATTCTGGAATAATATTTTCCTCATCTTTAAGGTGTTCTTCCATTGAAAGTATTTGCTCTAAAGTAAATTCTGAGCTAATCTCTCTAATCTCTTTCTTTGTTCCTGTGTTTAAATGTGAAAGCAAGTCTCTATCTATACAGAATAGTTCAATTATATTCTGAATATTATTTTTCCATAAATCTACTTTTGTCTCTAAATCAAATTTCTTATAAGCTAAAATGCTCGATGATAGTATAGCATTGATTCTTTCAAAAAAGTTTGTACTTCGAGCACGAATGATATTTCCTGCTTCAGAGAACCTTTTAAGATATTCGGGAGTAAAACTGAAAATATCTTCTAATGTATTTCGTGGAGAATTTATCCCCATTTCTTGTATAAGGGCAACATAATCATGATTTTCAGTTTTTATTTCTGTTCCTTTATTAAGTGAAAATTCTCCTTTTCTTACTTTTAACAATTCTTCTAATACAGTTTTTTGATTCAATATCTCATTAAAGTTTGTAGAAATAAAGATGTCAATTATTCTTAAAATGCCAGTATTAACACAGAACTTTCTAGCTTCAAGAGACAATTCCTTTATTCTATAAATAGATGTTTCACAAAGGTCTATGAAGTCTAAAATGTACTCTTTTTGCACTTCTGGAAAATTAAAAGTTTGATAATAGAGTGCATATAAATCTTGAACGGTTTCTTTTCCTGTTTTTAGTAAAGACTTCGCTTTCACTTTGCTGTATGGAGATAAAGATTCTATGTTTAAACTAATGTCATCAACTTTTTCAATAATTGACTTAACTGAAATGCTATCTATTATCTCTTTGATTTCATCTGAACTTTTCTCTAAAATTAAAGCAATAGTTGTAATATCTTCAGTTAAAAATGTTAGAATATCACAAATCTGAGAGTAGAGGAGTTTCTTTTTATCTGATAATGGTAAGTCTAAAAATGAAATAGATGAGAGGAATATTTGGGTTTCTCTAAATACTTCAATTTTCACTAAATGAGGATGCGATTCTCTTATCTCTTGCATTCTTGAGAGGAAATCTTGAACTGAATGAATACCTATTTCTTTTAATTTTTCCAAGTATTCTTCATTAACTGAAGGACATAGAAGTAAAGGAATAGCAGAATTCATTCTTTTCTCCGACAAATCATCAAAAGATACAATGTCTAAAGGATGTAAATCGGTATAAATTGGATTATTTGTCAACTCATATAACTCTTCTTTCTTTAGTAGGGAAAGATCAATTACTGAATGCAATCCTTCAAACTCTAATTTTTTCATCTCTTCAAATTGAAAGAAACCGATAAAACGAATTGAACCTGAAAGAATTTCCTTTATAGTGTTATACTCTTGAACTGATAGGATGTCCGAAATACCAAATAGATTGGCAGAATAATAAAGAGTTTCTAAATCTTTTATACCTCTTTCTTCTAATTTTTGTATAATTTCTGGATCTAATAGTGAAGAATTAGCAAATTTATGCGCATATTGCTCATGATAAGATGTAACTTTAGAGTATTCTAACCCCTCCTTTACCTCCGCAATCATTTTTTGAGACAATGTAGTAGCTTCTGCGATTTGCTTAATTGGAGTAGAATAGAAATCAATCAAAGTTTTTATAGATGATTTGCTCAATTTAAGAGACAAACTTTTAGGTAAACCCATTGTTGTAACTGGAATTGCTAATTCAGAAATGAGTTCATTAATAGAATTCTTTGATAATAATTTTGCTTGAATCTCTTGAATGTGAATAAAGTCTTCTGGTGAGAGCACAAATATCTCACCTAATTTTAGATTCTCGTATTCTGAGTGTTCTTCTTCTGGAACAAGTTCTAAAAGAGAAGTAAGTTTCAAAGGAATCTCAACTAAGGATCTCACAAGATTAATATTCATCTTTTCAAAAAGTTCATATCTTTCTTTATCTTGTAATACTTCCATAAGCTGTGGTGCAGTAAGTATACTGAGTAATGTATCTATTTCTAATTCTGCTATACTCTGTTTAAAGAAATCGTAGTTATAGACAAAAGCAGGGATTTTTTCTAAATAATGGTAAGATCTCATATCAATTAATTTTGAAGAATATGACGAAACTGCTCGATATAACTGAGGCTCGACTAAGTCTGCATCAGGAATAAAAAGAAGTTGATAAACTTTTGAGATGTTGCTATTTTCTAATATTGATAATGAATAGTCAGAAATTTCGTTAAAATTCCTTAATGGAAGACATAAAATCTTCTGTAACGTAGATATTTTTGACCAATATTTGGAATTTGTCTGAAATAGTTCTTCTTTAGCAGAATAATACAGTTCTTGCACCGTTTGAAAACAGTCAAAGAGAAAAATGGAATCTCTCGCTAATAATCTTTGTTCAGATTTATCAAAAAGTTTAGTTTCAGACGCGAGAATACCTCTCTCTTCATAGACTTCTTGAATCTCTTGTGAACTAATGTTCTTGGTAAGTTTTTTAATGTCTTTTTCTTTAAGATTTATTATTTTTCCAAGGTCTTTAGGTTCTCCAGTTATAAAATCAACAATAGTGTTAATACCATTATCCGCCAATTCTTCAGTTTGCATGAAAGTTAATCCAGGGAAGAAGTGAATTGGTAAAGAGAATAGTCTGTAGAATTCAGATAAGTCTAAACTACTTTTAATATTCTCAAATCTTTCATCAGGGATATCTGTTTTCTCCATCAATGCTTTAGGCGGTGCTAACAAAAAACCAAGTAGAGTAACAATATTGATTCTGTATAAAGCTTCAATAATATCTGCATCTATAATATCTGAGAGAAAGTTTAGAGGAAGATACAGTATTTTCTTGAATTGCTCGATAATTATCCAATCAATTTGCTCTACATTCCATTTATCTTTTGAAGTAGAGAAGTAGAGATCCTCAATTGTAACAACGTTGTACCTCTCAAGAACTTCAACAATTTCTTGTTTAAAGATGTTAAAGTCAGAAAGAGCAATTCCTGTATCTGTGATACGGATATTTCTTTGTAACTCTGTAGTTTCATCCTCACTAATTTCCATAATTTTTGCTAGTTTGTCTTTTTTAATTAATAGTAAATCAATAATACGGCTTACATCTTCTTTTCTTAACTTATTGAGATCAGAAGCAGAGAGGGTTTTTGTTCGTATTTCTTTAATTTCAATATTTTCGTTAGTTTCTTCGTTAAGAGTGGTTTTAGTTATTTCTTCATCCCAACTTATTAAAGTTAAAGGAGAACGTAAAAGTTTTTTAAATCTATCAATAACGTCCCATTTGACAATCGGTGAGGAAAAAGTTTGTTCGTTTGCTAAATAAAATAATTCATCAATTGAAGAATAACCCGTATAAACCAATGATTCTATCTCATGAGGAGAGAAACGTTCAGAATCCTCAAACTCAAAAATAATCTTTGATTTATAATTGTTCTTATCATCTTTCTCAAATAATTTTATACCTGTTGAATCAACAGTAAGTTGAGTACGTAAAGATTCAATATCTTTTGGATTTTTATTGGTAATAGTTGATAACTCTTCAATACTATAATCATACAATTGATGAATAACAGTTATTCCTTCTGCTTTAAGATTATCATAATCTTTAATTGAAAAAGAATCAATCCTAGAAATTGGAAAAGAAAGCATTTTTTCAAATTCATCATATTCTGTAATCAACTGAATATCTTTACCAAAACTATCTAATTCAAATTGCTTGGACTTTATAGCCTCATATAAGGATAGAACAGCAGTTTTTTCTTTCTTTGTTGATAACAAAATTTCTAATTTATCTTCATGAGTATCAAGGAACTGTTTAATAGTTAAAACATTACGGATTTTAAGTTTGAGTAATGAATCTCGAAGATCAGCTTTTGATTTAGTTGTAGTGCTTAATAAAAGCAAATCGTTGATGTCTCTCTCTCCTATTTCAGCAATCTTTTGAATCTTTTTCCACATACCTTTTGATAAAGTAGTTGGTTCTGTCAAATATACGTAAAAAATATCTTGAACACTAATGCCTTTGGGAAAGTGGGAAATTAAATTGGGGAAAAGATGATTTAAACAAGAAAAGTCCACTCTTAAAGAATCGGTTACGTGAAGATTATCGGTTTTGAAAAGTTCCTCCTTAATCTTTTCGACTTGCTCTATTTCTAAATTTAGAATCTCACAAAGATCCTTATTAGGCCAAATTAAAAAGCGTCCAATTGTGTTAAGACCTAAATCATAAAGTAAGTGTGATTTTTCTCTCAAATCTGGTAAAACCAAAATTAAAGGTATTCTTAAGAGGTGTTGATTATCTTCAATTATTTGTTTCAAACTACTTGTAACTTCTTCTTCAGTATTTTCATCAGTCCCAGATTGCTTAATTGAAGAGTAAAGCGAGGAAGAATTATAGAAAAGTTCTTCTAATGTTGTAATTCCTGCTTTTATTAATTGTTCTTTTCCTTTTATCCAATTAGGTAAAAATGTTCCAATTTTACTTTTGATGTAAACTATTTCATCTGGGGACATGCCAATTTTCATTAAAGTGGGTGTAGGAAAGACCAAAAAACATGTAGTCGTGAACAATTGTTCTTCTAATAATTGTTTTTCGATATTTGAAGGGATAATCTTCAAATGATGCAAAGAATAATCTAAATCATTTTCTCGTAAATAATCCAATATTTTTATTTTGGATTCTTCTAATAGAAGGTTAAGTAATGAGGTATATCGATCAGTAGTTATCAATGAAGTAGAAGTATTGAGGAATTGAGATATTGTAATAATACCATTCTTTTGTAATTCCCTTAAAGCTGCAGTTTGCTCAGTTTTCAACTTTTCATTTTCTGTTAATTTCAGATCCTTTAATAAAATCTTACAATTAGCTGAAAGTATATCTAAATAAGTAGTATAGACATTCCTTTCTAACTCTCTAATTCCTGCTAGTTCCTCTATTGGCTTTGATACGAAATCCTTTATTGTCGCAATTTTTCTACGATGAAAAGCATTTTTTGTATATCCATCGGTCCAATCAGGTTGCATCTTCGTAATCTGACTATTTTTAAAGTCTGGAAATCTTTTAGAAAGGTGTTTAAAAACGGTAGAAATATATTCCAAAAGAGTTTCTGTTAAATCTTTTGAGTATTGTATCTCTAATGGATATTTAGTGTTAAAGAGGAATTCCTCTTTAGTTAAGTTGTAAAATGGCTTGTCTTTCATAGATGATAATAGTTCAAAAGGAGGAAAGAACTGAGTGAGGCTTAAATTCTCTAATTTTTCAGGTAAAGCAGATTCATTTTGTTCTAAAAACTCTGCTATTGACAGATAGGAAACTTTTTCTCCTAATTTGCTTTTCTCTGGTTCTTCTACATTTTTGCTTTCCTCTAAGCTTTGGTGAGCTTTTAACAATTCTAATTTTTTGGATTCTAATAATTTTTCTGGTAAAAGATGAACTCCTTGAAGGCTGTCTTGTTTAGTTGCTAAGTAATGGTAGGAATTTTGTATCCATCTTCTATAAAGTGATTCAAGAAGAGAAATTTTGCTTTTATCTTCTTTTGTAGCAAAGCGTTTTTCAATATTTTTTTGTAGTATTAGTCTATTACTTAAATCTGGAGATATCTGCGCTTTATCAAACTCAAAAATTGTTCTTCTTTTAATTTCAATTATATCTTTTTCAGGAACATCAAGGATAGTTGACAAAAGTTTGGGAGAATATTGTAAGAAATTACCTACTGTCATAATTCCTTTTGCGTTTAATTTCTCAATTGTTTCTTCTGAACACCACACAGGTTCACTAAATAATCTTTGTCCTATTGGTTTGTAAAGTCTAATTCTTTTTGGAAAACCATGAGCTAAAGAAGCAGAAGCTCGATCTATCTGACTCCTCAAATCTCCAATTTTGACTTTTTCGTCTTCAATAATTTTAACAATATTTTCTATAACTGTTGGAGCTGATTTAACGAAACGAGACAATCTGACATGTTCTCTTTTTCTTCGCTTTGCTCTACTTAGAAAGGTCTTTAGCCTTCGACCTAATTGCATTAAGACAAGACGAATTTCTTCGTCTAATTCAGGAACATTAGAAATATACTCCTTACTCGTTTCAGGAAAAGGTATTTTCGTACTTACAACAGAAACAGTGATAGCTAGTGGATCTGATTGACGTGTTAACCCATATTCATTCCATCTCATGGAAGAGATAACTTGAGTTATAACATCATTTCCTGCACCAAATATAAGGGGTATACGATTAGCATAACGATAGACAATTTTGTTATCTGACACACCACCACTTTTACTAAGAGCATAAGTTGTTACACCTCCTCCAAAGCCTATTGCTGCTTCAACAACAAAAGGGTGTCCTGAATAGGCTTTAGGTGGTCTAGAAATCGCTTCAACAAATAATGGTTCAAGCTCTTTTTCTAATCCCTTCTTTAACCTTGCTGCACCTAAAGGGGAAAGTGCCGTACCTTTGGGTGGATCAAATTGAAAAACCCTATCTCTTTTTCTTTTTGTTTCTTTAGCTTCTTGGTAAGCTTTCACAAAGCCTTCATGTACGATTCTTCTAATCTCATTGGCAGAAAGTTCTTGAGGTGGCATGTTAGGGTCAATCTCTAAAAGCTGAAAGAAGTCTTCAGCAATTTTTTCTGTTACCCCCATAAAATGAGCAGCTAAAAATTCCTTAAGTGTAGCTTCTGTTGTAGATGCTAACTCTGCTTTGAAAAGTGTGATGTCACAACCCCATGGATGTAATTGTATAGGTTCAGGTGCAGGGGGCATATCATCAACAACACGCACATAACAATGGTCATCATATTCATCTTCCCTATCTGCGGGTAATCTTACATTAAAAGTAGCATAAGGGGTAATAATAGCAAGTTGTTTAAAGTATTCTTTAACACTATTTTTAGCTAAATTCCATGCACCAGTAAAAGTTACTGTAATCTCTGTTCCAGGTTCTTCTAAATACTCCTCATGGTCAACTAGATATTCATGCTGTTCCATTATCACAGGTTCATTTTTTTCTAAATTAATCATTAAATGAACTTCATGAGTTACATTATCCAAATAATGTCTACTTTTTATTTTAACGGGTAAATCAACAGTAGACATGGCATATAAGAGACACATTTTTGCCCCTAATCCGAATCTACCTCTTGTCTGTATAACACCATATTTCGTTCCTGTTAAAACTCTACCAAATAAATCAGGTATCTGATGACCAGGAACGCCCACACCATTATCTCTACAAGTTAAACGTAAAAAATCTACATGTTTTTCTAGTTTTTGATATTGTTTTACATCTAACAATTCTTGGATTTCCTTGTTGGAAAGAATTCTTAAATCAACAGTAATTTCAGGATTAACTTCTCTATTTTCTGCAGCATCTAAACCATTTTCAACTAATTCTCTTATACTAGTAAAAACAGCCCTCATGGAATTACCAAAACCAGCAATGGCACGATTATCATTAAAAAATGCCGCAGCACTCATTTTTTTTGTTGGTGTAGATGTTTTAGTTTCAGACAAAATGTACTACCTCAAAAATTCCTTGTTATCTCTTATAAGAATATTTTGCTTTAATCGCTAATAACAATATCGGAAACGCATATAAAGGAATCAAAACTCGGTAAAAGGAACCTAGTATTGAAAAAAATGCAGAAATGATATAAGAAAAAGAAAAAGAAAAAGAAAAAGAAAAAGAAAAAAAACTAGAGTGTTACTGCTTTGCAGCATTAGCTTTTTCATCTGGGTATTTTTCTTTCAGCTTTTGAGACACAAATGAGGTTACAACAAAACCTACAGTTAAGAAAATCATGGCTAAGAAAGCACCAGTCGTTCTTAATGCGTCAGCTCGAGATAAAGGCTTGATGAATTCATCTACTAAATAATCTGCTAAAGCATTAGTTCCAGAAGTTCTTTCTTCAGCCCAGAATAAACGACCCATATTCGACGTTAAACCACTGGTAGCATAATGCCATACGGTGTGTTTGAAGTAGTCTCTGTGAGTTGAAGGTATAGCACTAGGATTAGTAAGGAATTGGAAGAATTCATTATCGTATTGTTGAGCATCTGTATTATATTGAACTCTTTCTCTCCTTTCAGTAACCATTCCTGTTATAGGATCTGCTGTAAGGTAT
>CAZEQQ010000091.1:0-8745 GCA_964514425.1 uncultured archaeon | reverse complement strand
CTCATACTGAAACCACGAAGGGTGATGTTTGTAATAAGAACTCTAGTAACATTATCTAAAAATTCACGTGTAATATTTGCGCCATATTCTTTAAGAATTCTATGTAAAACACTATCAGGAACTTCTGCACCAAAAGCTTTCTTATCAATAACACCTGAAACTAACTGACCATTTTTAATAAGTATATAACCTTCATAGGGACAGTCTTTTTTCAAACAGGGGTCACAATTGATACAAAGATTGTTTTTCATAGTAAAATTAAACCCTTCAGGTAACAATAAGCTGAAAATTGATTTTCCTGCCCATAATTCGTTTCCATTTTCGTCCTTGGTATCAGATGAAGGCAAAGAGTCCAAACTAGCTGCAGTGATAAGTTGAGCAGCTTCACTTTTGCTATAGAACGCGTCCTTACGTGTAAGGAAATATGCGCTTGTGATAAAATCTTGTATTGCGCCAATTATTGGCCCCCCATATCGTGGAGTGCTAATTTGTTCTTGAACTCGCATAAGAATTCTAGCTTCAGCTTGAGCTTCTTCACTTTGAGGAATATGAAGATTCATTTCATCTCCGTCAAAATCTGCATTATAAGGACGACAGACTGGAAGTGTTAACCTAAATGTTTTATGTGGCATGACTTTAACTTCATGAGCCATGATACTCATCCTGTGTAGACTAGGTTGCCTATTAAATAGGACAATGTCTCCATCACAAAGATGACGTTCAATAATGAACCCAGGAGCTAAAGAATCTCCAACAGATTGTAAATTACGTGCATATCGCAGATCTACACGACGCCCATCTGGTCGAATAATATAATTGGCACCAGGAAATGCAGTAGGTCCCTTCATGACCAATTCTTTCATTTCCTCAATGTTCCATTCTGTTACACGGTCTGGTACAGTAAGAATTTCAGCTATATCTCGTGGAGCTCCAACTTCGTTAATACTAAGTAAAGGATCTGGACTAATAACAGTACGCGCACTAAAATCGACTCTCTTACCACTTAAATTAGCTCGAAAACGTCCTTCTTTGCCCTTTAGACGTTGTGTTATGGTTCTTAAAGCTCTGCCACTTCTATGTCTAGAAGGTGGAATGCCACTGATTTCATTATCAAAATAAGTACTAACATGATATTGTAATAACTCCCATAAATCCTCAACAATCAAATGTGGTGCTCCAGCTTCACGATTTTCTAATAATCGTTGATTGATACGGATGATATCAACAAGTTTATGAGTTAAATCGTCTTCAGAACGAATACCATTTTCTAAAGTGATACTAGGACGAACACTTACCGGAGGAACGGGTAAAACCCATAAAATCATCCACTCCGGTCGAGCATACTTAGAGTCAATACCAAGAAGATAACAGTCTTCTGCGCTAATTTCTTTAAACCAAGTGTGAATATCCGTAGGTGATAACTTATTACTATGTTTTTGACCTGTTTCAGCCTCAATTTCAAGAATGTAGGTAGTAGGCTTTTCTAAACGAATTTTATGTTGAACTTCATTACAATAGGGACATACATTCTTTTTAGCTGCACGTTTCATAATTTCTTCAACAAGATCAAAGTCTTGAATTCCCCATTGTTCCTCATACTCGTGCATTTTGCCCTCTATATGGCGAATTTCATGAGGATCAAGTAGAATACGGTGACACTCACGACAAGTAGCACGAAGAACTTTGTAAATAAGTTTATTAAAACCAACATGAATAACTGGACGCGCAAACTCAATACGCCCAAAATGACCTGGGCAAGAACCAACACGAGCACCACAAGTTTTACAGCGCTGTCCTGGGTCAATTGTACCTAAAAGACCGTCCATAAGACCAGACGCCACAGGGGTTCCATCTGCATCATAAGTGTCAGGGGTAATAATACGTTGAACTGACATCTGACGAATGGTCTCTGGGTCAAGTAAACCAAATTGAATACCTTTAATTGTTTTGTATCCTTCAGAACTCATTTTATTTCTCCACAAAAATTGATTCGATACACTAATGGGATGCCTTTACCTCAGTCCATAGTAAATTGATAAAAAGCTTTTGATTTATTAGTAATTTATAGCAAATGAATTCTTTACTTAATACAAAATGGAATGAAAATTAGGATTTTTTATGTGATAAAACGTTAAACTTTAACACCTATTCCACTCGAAATGTAGGTTATAACTTTCTGTTAGTTGGACATTATGAGAAGGTATCCTCTCTTAAACCAAAAAGCTAAAACGTGATCTGAGACCAACATTACACTTATTCTTTTGTTGCTTTTTTACCTTTCAAAACAATTATAATCTTAAAATTAGATGAACTATGTGGCAATTATGAACTCAAACCAAACAACCACGATAATGGATGGAACTGCATTTGCAACTGATTATGCTGAAAAAATCTTAAAGCCTAGATGTTCAACCTTTCTATCTAAGTATGGGAAACTTCCTCATTTAGTGACAGTATTAGTAGGTGAAAATTCTGCCTCTGAATCATATATCAGGCTTAAGGAAAAATATTTTTCAAATTTGTGCTTAAGATCTACGGTAAAAAGACTCTCTACTGATATTTCCGAGAATGATTTGAAAACTATTATTTGTCTTTTAAATGAGGATTCTGATGTTGATGGCATCCTAGTTCAACTCCCACTCCCAAAACATATTAACCAAGATGAAATAATTGAAACAATTAATCCAAAAAAAGATGTAGAAGGTTTATCTCCTGTAAATGTTTATAATTTAACTAAAGGTCAACCTAATATCATTCCTGCCACTGCATTAGGTGTGGTAGCACTTCTCAAATACTATCAAGTTGATATGAAAGGAAAACATGTAGTGCTCTTAGGGCGTAGTAGAATTGTTGGTAAACCCGTTTTTGAACTTCTTCTATCCGAAAATGCCACTATTACCATTTGCCACTCTCACACAAAACCTTTAGAATATTTTACAAAACAAGCAGATATATTAGTAACTGCTATTGGAAAAGGACGCTTTATAACAAAAGAGATGGTGAAAGAAGGTGTAACTATTGTGGATGTTGGTGTATCAATTGAAAATGGATCTTTAGTAGGAGATGTTGACTTTGATAATGTAAAAGAAAAAGTGAAACTCATTTCTCCCGTTCCTGGTGGGTCTGGACCTGTAACAGTAAGTGTATTAACTGGAAATTTATTATTAACTTTTGAATTGAGCAAAATTGATTCAGAAGATGAAATGAAAGAATGTATCAGAAATTATTATTCTAATTATGAAATGATATTCTCGAGTAAAACATGTTAAGTAGGTGATCAAAATTTATAAAAAAGAGATATTACAAATTGAAGAAAACAATATTGAATTCGTGTTTTTAACGTTTGAAAATGCACTATCAATATATATATATGAAGAAAAACCTCTAATTGGCACTATTAGCTTATCAACTCCTGCTACAGATGTACTACCTTCATCTACCGTTTTTATGGTTGGAACAAAATTCGATGTTTTCATAAAAATGGCAGGGGAACGAATCGCTTCTAGTTTAAATAAAATCGTTATGCTCTCTATTTATCTAAAAAATGAAAATTATCTACCTTCTATTTGGAATAAACTAGAAGAGATAATAAAAAAAGGAAAAGAAGAAAGTTAGCATAGGATGTAAAATTATTTTAGGACAGATAAACCTGGATATAAAGGAAACTGTTTTGTAAGCTCTAGGATCCCTTCTTTTACTTTCTTAGATACTTCCAAGTCTCCTTTTGTTTTAATAACTTCGGATAAACCTTCAGCTATCACTTTCATTTCTGATTGTTTCATACCTCTTGAAGTAATTGCAGGTGTGCCTAAACGGATACCTGATGGGTTGAAAGGACTTGAAGGTTCATAAGGAACTGTATTTTTGTTCACCGTTATTCCCGCTTCATCTAGAGCATTTTGAATGAGTTTTCCTTTACCCATTAAGTCGTCTGGTCTTAAATCTATTAAAATTAAGTGATTATCAGTACCATCTGTAACTAGTTTAACACCTAGTGTCATAAGTTCGTCAGCTAAAGTTTTAGCGTTTAGAACAACTTGTTTCGCGTATTCCTTAAACTCTGGCTTTGATGCTTCTGCAAAGGCAACTGCCTTAGCTGCTGTAGCATTATCGTGAGGGCCACCTTGAAGACCTGGAAAAACAGCAGAATCTATTAACTCTGCAAGATTCTTTTTACTATTGGGATGATATAAATCATGCAGTCGGTCTTCTTTTTTAGACATAATAATAGCTCCTCGGGGTCCTCTAAGGCTTTTATGTGTTGTTGTTGTTACTACATCTGCATAAGGAATTGGGCTAAGGTGAACTCCGCCAACAACTAATCCTGCAATATGCGAAATGTCGGCAAAATGATAGGCATCAACATCTTCTGCAATTTCTTGGAAAGCTTTAAAGTCAATCTCACGTGGATATGCAGTAAGACCTGAGATAATCATTTTAGGTTTTTCTTGCAAAGCTAATTTGTGAACTTCTGCCATATCAAGCATTTCAGTTTCTTTGTCAACATCATAACTTACACATGTATAATTCTTTCCTGAAAAGTTAACATGGCTACCATGAGTAAGATGACCACCAGAGTTCAAACTAAAACCTAAAAATTTATCTTTCAACTCTAACAAAGCAAAGAATACCGCTTGATTTGCAGGAGACCCCGAATAAGGTTGGACATTAACATGTTCACACTCAAATAGTTGTTTTGCACGTTCTATTGCAATGATTTCAACTTCATCAATTATTTCATTTCCTCCATAATACCTTTTATGGGGATATCCTTCAGAATACTTATTCGTAAAAATACTTCCCATTGTTTGAAGAACAGATCTGTAAGTATAATTTTCTGAAGGAATTAGTTCAATGCCTTCTTCTTGCCTTTTTAATTCCCGAAAAAGTGCATCTGCAATTTCAGGATCTGAGTTTACTAAATCATTCATCAAGTTCATAATAATCTCGAAGATGTGCAATAAAATTGCTTTAAATATTTTTGTAAAGAGATGTAAATAAAAAGAAAACGAAAACGTTTTGAAAATTTTAGTTATGAAGATTGTATGGTCTTCAACTATTTTGTGATGACACTTTCGAAAATCCCTTACTATCCCCTTTTCCTTCTATTGTAGCGTCAATTAAGACTTTAATTGATGTTTGGTCCTCTCTATTTCTAGCTGGGTCTAAACTCGAACCTCTTACTTTATCGATGACAATAATGTCTTTAGCTGATGTTCGTGTAACTGTGGCCCATTCAACTTCCTCTGCATTATGGATGTCTATGTCTTTGTTAACAATAGTACACCATTTCAAAGAAGGATGTGCTGCGAAAGCAGCAAAACCTGCATTTTTAGCATCACCTATTGATGATGGTGTAATTGAAATAACCACATGAAGCCAACCGGAACCTCCATCTGTTAAGTAAACGTCGTGAACAGCTGGAATAACACGTGAAACAGCTTCATAAATTTGAACTTCTCGTGGAAATCCCATTAAAAGAAAATGTTCTCGAGAAGCTGGCATAATAGTTTGGAAAATACCATTAGGTCTATGAAGTATATGATTAATATTAACAACGGGTTGTGGTCGAATATCATCAACTGTTCCCGTAATGTCAACAAATGGCCCTTCTTCTACTAACTCAGACGAAGATATAGTCCCTTCAATTAAAAATTCCACATTAGAAGGAACTGAAATATTGTGTTTTGGTGTCTTAATAGTAGTTAACTTATGATTAAAAAACGCATTTGCAACATCCATTTCTGAACTCCCAAATGGTACATTAAAGGAACTTGCTAAAGCTAAAAGAGGATTGTAACCTATGGCGATGGCAATAGGTGTATCAACGTTCCTACTCTTATTGATTTTATGAATTTGATACAAATCTCGTGGAACTAAACGAATAATACCTTTTAGGCTGTCTTTAATCATTATACGATGAATACTCGCGTTTACTTTATCAGAATTAGGAAATTTACTAAAAACAATACCTGAAGTTAGATATTTACCCCCGTCAGAAGGGAAAAAATGGGGTATAGGAAGTGATGACAATGATTTAAGTTTTATATATTCCGAAAATGATCCCGCCTCTTCTGATATACAAGGGGTAGTTTTTTTAACAAATTCTAAAAAGGATTGGTGCAAATTTGAGGAAGAAAAAATTAATTCTAAATATTTTCTAGACGGAAGAAGATTACCTATTAAAGGAAATGAAGAACCTTTTACATTATGAAAAAGGACGGTCTGCGATGAATGCTCATTAAGGATATTCCCTATATCTAAAGTAAGGTCAACCTCTTCTAAAAATTCAAGAAGTAGATTATTAGCACGAAGAAAATTGAGATAATGATGAAGATCCATAATTTCACCTTTAACAACACTGTATGCTTAATAAAAAATAGTACTATAATAAAAATCTTTACACTACACTATTAAACCTCAAAATTTAGTTGTATCTAAAAAAACGTTACTAGCCTTCTTGAGTACTGAAATATCACAACATGCAATAAATATGCAATTTTTTTCAATTGTCTTAAAAAGCTAAAATGAAATGTAGAAGAAAGGGAAAAAAATGGTATTTCAAACAATTTGCACTACTTTAGAACACATCACACAAAAAGAACATTTAATGAATATTATTGATACTATACGGGTTTTAGCTTTAGAACCTCAAACAAAAACTGAAGAATTACTTTTATTAGATCTCTATATCGCTAAAGCACAAAAATTATTTGCTAAAAAAGGGCTAGTAAACTTTTATGGATTAAAAATCATTCAAATGCAACGCGACTTAGAAGATAATGATTGTATTCTGGACTTAATTAAAGATATGAGAAAGTTAAGTTTTGAATCTAAATACAGGGCTGGATTAGCTCTTACCTATACTTTAGAAAGTTTACAAGCGCATCTAAATGGGAATATTGAAAAAAGTACAGCTATGATTTTAAGAGCCATAAAAATAGTTAGGAAGAAAAGAATAGATGATCCATACATACATTATTTTGTTTTGTTTGGTTATATTAATCATCTCTGGACCTCTAAAGGAGATGGAAAACATGTTAAGATTTTAGCTAAATGTGTGTATTTTTTCAAAAAATACGATCACAAATATTTGTTTATACAAAGTTTGTTGCTTCTACTTGACATTTATATTAAAAGAGGTCAATTTTATGAAATGGCAATATTGCAAGATTGTTTAGATACTAAAAAAAGTTTCGAAGTTTATCTTCCTAATGATAGTTGGAAGCAATTTAGTTATTTATTCTTTCAAGGTCTTCTACATATTAGATGTTATAAACTAATGACCGCTGAAGAATTCCTTGTTCTTGCATCAGATGTAGCAGAAACAATTGATCCTAAAATAGAGACAAATTATCTTTTATTAGCTATGAGTCAAATTATTACAGAAAGTGCTTTAGATTGTAAAATAATCTATGCTAAGGATTATATTGAAAAATCTTACAAATATTATAATGATAGAAAAGATGACCCTGATCATATTATGATACACGAGGACTTCTTTGATTACACTTATACACTCGTTAATTTTTATATCTCCTCAAGATTTATAGAGTTTAAAGCTTCAAATTATACTGACTTAATTGAGTTTATTTTCTCTAAAATTACACATTTCTATGCGGATCCCATACTTTTATGTGAATTCATAGGTAATGCCGATTTAAGTGACAATCAATTAAAAGAACTATTAGAATGTAATGTTCCCTTCTTTGAAACAGTGAAATATTATATAAAACTTCAACTCTTAATACGAAAATTGAACAGAGAAGAATCTACCACAAAATCTGATCAAATTATAGCTTATTTAGAGAAAGAGCGCATAAAAAGTATCTATAATAACACAGAAACGGGGTATATGTGTGCAACCATTGCTCGCTTATTATATGAAAATCAGAAGTACAAGGAAATATATGATCTTTTATATCCTTACTGCAATTCTTCAGATACGATTCAAGTGTTTAACATTATATCTCCAATTGGTTCATATTTCTATATTAGCTCATTCTTCCTTGACAATGTCTTAGATGCGTATAAACAATTTTCTATGGCCGCAAGTTGCCAAGAATGGGGTTACACAAAATTGGAACATGAGTTAAATGAACATACTATAACAATTGACCAATACTGTAAGAAGAACTTTAGAGTACCATCACATAAGTTTCGTCCACCTTCTGACTCATAAATTCGGAACACCTTATGTAGCTTCCATAACCAAGGTATCTAATAACGCCAAAAACCCTAATATGTCACGTTTAGGCGAGAAAGCTGACCCTAATTCTCGAGAATGGATTGAATTTTTGTTATGGTACTCTTTAGATAAAGTTTTTTTTGAAGAAATTATAGCTGATAAAATTAATATTGAAACCAAAAAGATAAAAGAATAGAAAAAAATATTTCATATAAACTCTGCGGAGATTGCCGAGTGGTCAAAGGCGCTAGATTCAGGTTCTAGTCCTTAGTGGTTCGAGAGTTCAATTCTCTCTCTCCGCATACTATTCATGGAGTATTTAGGATGATTATAGGAATTATGAGTGATAGTCACGACAATTTGCCAAATATTAAAAAGGCACTAGATCTATTTAATAAACATAACGTTGAAGTGATTATACATGCTGGAGATTTAATTTCTCCTTTCTGTTTAAAACTATTCGAGGCATATAAAAACAAGTTTTACTTATGCGCAGGTAATAATTTAGGTGATGAAGCAGTTATAAAGGCAATAATGACCGAATTAGGGGTTTACTT
>CAZEQQ010000090.1:5289-8852 GCA_964514425.1 uncultured archaeon | reverse complement strand
ATAATCTAGTGGCTATGATGGAGGTCTCGAATTTTTACGAGAAAACCTTTGCTGAAAAGCTCCGGGGTTCAAGTCCCCGTTCTGGCTCCAAAATCATAACGTTTTTCGATATATTTTTAATATTTTTGTAATATCTCACATTAGACTTATGAGATTCAATAAATTGGTTTTTTACAGTTTACTGGTGGCAGTGGTCATCTATAGTAATATAGGGTCAACAACTCTTGCGTATAGTTCTACTACAGGTATAGAACCTAATGATTTAGTTAGATTTAAATATAGCCTTTATGTAAGTGGAGAGCACATTGAGACAAAAACATTGAACGTTTTAACTAATAACGGTGCAATTAGACCAGATGGTCTTTATGAGGCAGTATTAGGTATGAAGATAGGACAGGTTAAAGCACAAGTTAATGTTCCTGCTGAAAAAGGCTATAAGGAAAAAGATGCGAGTTATCAACGTTTCATTGGTATGGCTTTAGTTTTCAGGAACATTGAAATTCTCCATGTAGAAGGACATAGTTCACCTAATGGGGATCAAGCTACTAATTTTGAAGATATTTTAATGATTATAGCAATTGCTGCAATTGTAGTGGTTAGTTTAACATTTTTAGTATTTTTCTTTTATCGATATGGCCCAAAAATTTTTGGGAAGAAATGCTCAAATTGTAAAAATCTAGCTGTTGGTAATTGTATTAAGTGTAATAAGAAATTCTGTAGAATTTGTTATTCTAACGGTTGTCCCAATTGCAAAAGCAAAAAGATGGTAGTATGGAAGAAGTAATATATATAGGTTTCAAGAGTTTAGAGAAAGGAAACCTTATTCAACTCCTTTTATTATAAAATGGAGTTCCTTAATTAGTTCTTTTAGCGAGTTAAGATGTTCTTCACTCGCTGATTCATAATATAACCTTATTTTTGGTTCTGTTCCAGACTTTCTAATCAAGAACCAAGTACCGTTTATTAAATCATATCTTATTCCATCATACCGTGAGATAATTTTTTTTTCATTCTCAAAATATGTTTCAATTATAGTTAAGCATTTATCATATATTTCTTGAATGTCAGTGCTTGAAACGAGAAAGGATTCTCGAACTGAAATGGAATTTGGAATAGTATTCATTAATTCATGTAACTCAATTTTTTCTTCACACAATTTTTCAAGTATTTTTAGAGCACCATAAAGCCCATCTATCCATAATCCCCACTCAGGAAAAATTGGTTTCCATGGCTCTGCACCAAATATTACATGCTTATCGTGATGGATTAAATCTATTATTTTTGAATGTACTGAGCCTAGACTTGTACGTTCAACATTTTGATTATATAGCATTACTACAGTATCAATAACTTTTGATGAATCAATGCTTAAAACAATTTTTCCCTCTTTTTTTTCATCTAAAATAATTTTTACTAATAAAGCATTTATTCGTGATAATTCTATAAAGGATCCATTTTCATCAATCAAAGAAACCCTATCACCATCACCATCATGAGCGATACCTATTGCTTTTTCCTGTTTACAGATATTTTTTAGCGTCCCCAAATTCTCTTCACTAGGTTCGGTTAATCTTCCGGGAGAAGATCCTTCAGTAAAGGAATTTAATGTTATTACACGAAAACCAAACTGTGTTAAAATTTTTGGAGTTATACTAGACATTGTTCCATTAGCACAATCAACAATTAATGTTCGTTTATTCTTATCAAATGTAAAAAACTCCTTTATTCTTTCAATGTATAACAAATCTTTATGATTTAATGCAATTTGTGGATGAATCTCATTCCACTTTGCATATTTTATTGTTCCATCTTTATTTACTAATATTTTCTGTTCTAATTTTTCTTGTTCTTCTTCAGTAAGTTCGCGTCCATAAAATAATACTTTCACACCACTATATTCAGGGGGGTTATGAGATGCAGTGATGTAAATAGCAAGGTGATGTTTAGAATCTCGGGTAAGGTTAGCTATTACAGGAAAGGAGCACATCTCTACTAAATATACTTGAGCGCCACTTAAAGATAAAATAGCAGAAGCCACTTCAGCTAATGCTTCAGAGGTATATCTTGTATCATAGCCTACAATAATACCTTCATTTGGATACATACTATAAAGAGAGATGGATATTTTACTAATCAGTTCTACAGTAATTTTTTGCCCAAATAATCCACGAACCCCAGATGTGCCAAAAAGTTTCTTTGTTTCAATCATTATAAATAGAGATATCAAATTCAATATAACATTTTTCGTAAAAACTTAAAAAAAGTCAGATATTCTTTTTTGTTCAATTCTTTTTGGTTGTAAAGGATAATCTTTCGTTTCTTTTTTAAGATCATTAGTGGTAGCAATAATTTCAAAATGTTTTGAGTATTTTTCCAGTAAGTCAGGTGTTGGTCGTCTTAAAATATATGCGGGGTGATAAGTAACAAAGAGAGAATTTCCTGAAGCAGTCTGTAGTGTTTTTCCTATATTGTTCGTCAGTGAAAGAGAAGGAAAGAAGAAATTGAAAGATATTGCGCCTAATGAAACGAGTATTTTTGGTTCGAGGAGATGAATCTGATTGAATAGCCATTTTTGTCCACAAAAGTTTGCTTCTTTGGGTGTAGGAGTGCGATTTCCCCCCTTTTCATCAATGGGGCGACATTTTACTATGTTTAAAATGCTAATTTCTTTTCTTGATAGACCAATAGAGGTTAGCATTTTATCTAATAATTTTCCTGAACGCCCAACAAAGGGTAATCCTTCTTTGTCTTCATTAAAACCAGGAGCTTCCCCAATAAAACAAACAGATTTTTTCTTACCATAAATTCCAGGAACGACTTGAGTTCTATTTAGATGGAGATCACAATCTTTGCAAGATAAAACATCTTTAGTTAATTTTTCTATATTATCGTATTTCATTCAAAGCCACCATCTAAACCCATATAATAGGATGTTTTTATTAATATATCCTATTGTTAGCTAATACTCTACCATAATTTTTGCATGATTATACTTTAAGTTAGAATTTGGTTATATTTCGTATAAAGGTTTATATTTATATAAGATAAAATGTTATAGCACCTAGATTGTGAACACAATGAGCTCAGTAAGAACCGAGGAATACTTGGAAACTATTTATGATATTTGTAAAGAAAAGCGTAAAGCAAAAGTTACAGAGATTAAAAAAGCCTTAGGTCTTCAGAGTTTAGCATCAGTAACAGAAATGGTTCAAAACATGGCTAAAGAGGGATTACTAAATTATGAGAAATATAAAGGGGTTACATTAACCCAAAAAGGGATAGATATAGCAAAAAAATTGGATCATAAGCATGAAAAGATAGAAGAGTTCTTGTTATTATTGGGTATAGACAGTAAATCGGCTCAAGAAGATGCTTGTGCTTTAGAGCATGTGATGACAGAAAATACGGTTAAAGCTATAGTGTATTTTGCAGAATTTGTTAAAAGCGAGAAAAGGTATACTTTATTATTGGAAGAATTTCGAAAGCAACACAAACAGTTAAAAAATAGTAAAGAGGCATTTGAATTATGAAAGAGGATTGCATCTTTTGTGGAATTGTTTCAG
>CAZEQQ010000090.1:0-5189 GCA_964514425.1 uncultured archaeon | reverse complement strand
ATGAAAGAGGATTGCATCTTTTGTGGAATTGTTTCAGGAAAGATTCCTAGCTACACACTTTATGAAGATGAACAGATCAAAGTATTTTTAGACCTATATCCTGTTTCAGAGGGACATTGTTTATATGTATCAAAAAAGCATTATGAATTTTTAGAAGAAGTTCCAGAGGAAGAAATGAATTTTCTTAATAAACTCCCTAAAATACTCAATATAGTAAAGTCTACTGTAAATGCATCAGGCATAAATATCATACAAAATAATGGGAGAGATGCAGGTCAAATAGTTCCCCATGTACATTTTCACATTATTCCAAGATTTGAAAATGATGGAAAAATAAAATTTCCACGCTCTGAAACGTTACAGAAGGAAAAAGCGGAAGAAATTATAACTAAAGTTTCAAAATACAAAATTGAATAAATTACGATAAATTTAAGTACAAAAAAGATATAGGAAATGGGAAGAAAAAATGTCAACAAGAAGCACCAAAGGAAGAAAATATATTTTCAAAATAGTATTATTAGGTCCTCCCGGAGTAGGGAAAAGTTCGCTCATCTCACGATACGTACATAATAAGTTTGAGAGTTCTTACCTTATAACAATAGGAGTCGATATTTTAAGCAAACAGTTACACTTAGGTGATGACGAAGTATTATTTTTAATCAGCGATATTGGAGGACAAGAGAGATTTGCAGGTGTAAGAGAAAAGTTCTATAGAGGTGCGAAAGGGTGCTTCCTTGTATTTGATCTAACACGTGAGGATACATTAGAATCTTTACAAGAATGGAAAGCAGGACTAGATAAAGTAGAAGATGATGTAATATTCTTCGTAATAGGGAACAAAGCTGATTTAAGAGACCAGATATCAATGGTTGAGCAAAAAGCAAAAGAAATAGTCGCAAGTTTAGGATTGAAAGAAGAATCATTCTTTATTACTTCTGCAAAAACGGGAGAAAAAGTGGAAGAAGCTTTTATGACTTTTGCAAAAGAGCTAATAAAAGCAGTTGAGAAAAAAAGAGTAGAAGTAGGGCTTGAAGATTAAACATTTTAGTTGAATGAAAGAATAAGTTAGAAACTCAATCATTTTTCAATAATTTTACAACAAGTGGTTAGTGTTATTAAAAAAGAATAGTGTTTAGAGATTATTTACTTTTACAATGAGAAGATAAGATTAGTATTTGTGAGACCTATTTTTGTATTAAGGCAAAACGGTTCACATCTTACATACTCAAGAGGTATAATATATCTGAGAGGAAAAGATAAAAAACTAAGAATAAAAATATGGCGAGGCAACCGGGATTCGAACCCGGGTCAAGAGAGAACTACGTCTCTGGCTTGTTGCCTAGGCGACTTGACAGTCTCCTATCATGGGCCGAGCTAAACCATTGCCCCACATATTCGACTTAATCTCCAAGTTTTTACGAGATTTTTTCGCGGTCTTTTTGTTGTTAGTTCTCATTTAAAGTTATCGTTTGTGGATATTTTATCGAGTTTGATTTAGTTATTGCATTCTTAAAAAGTTACTTTTTTTCTTGTTTAGCTCACAACTTTTTTATTCTCTCTGAAAAATTTCGTTTCATGGCTCTATTACTTAGTCTTCTCTTAATTTTACTCCCCTTTATCATGGGTATGCTTTTTCTAATATTTCTTAAATGGAAAGCTGACACAGTAGGTTCTTTCATTTTTACACTTATTTTTATTGTTTCTGTTACCTACTTTAAAACGGACTTTCTAATCGCCCTACTGTCTTCTTTGGCGGGTATAGTTAAGTCATTTCCCATTTCTTTAATGGTTCTAACTTCCATTTTTATGATGACTTATATGCAAAAAACCGGAGCTTTAGCAAAAATTGTCATATCTTTTAAGAAGGTTGGAAGTGGTAATAAAGCGTTTCAAATTATGTTGATTAATCTTGCTTTTGGCACATTTCTTGTTTCTATTGGAGCAACACCTGTAACTATGCTTCCACCTGTGCTAATTGCTATGGGTTACTCACCCTTTGCAGCCGTTGCTCTACCTGCTATAGGTTATGATCCTTTATGCACATTTGCTCTTTTAGCTGTTCCAGCAGTTTTTTTTGCTGAATTCATGGGTATTTCATTAACAGAATCTGGGTTTTCTTTTTCTTTTTACATGCCTTTAGTTACATTAGGTATAGCTTTAGGTATGCTTTGGTTAGCTGGTGGCAAAAAATTATTGTTTAATAAAGAAAGTTTTCTTTTTGCATCCGTTGGAGGTCTTTCTGCAGGAGGTATGACCATCGTAAGTACTTACTTTGGTATTGTTACTCTTGCAGGTGTCATTTCAGGTATTTTTTCTGCATTTGTTTTAGTTTTAACTGCCAAATTGCGGAAGATTAAGATAATTGATTCCTCGATACTTACAGAAGAAGATAGAACAATTGATATGTCCATGCCACTCTTAAAAGCTCTTTGCCCTTGGCTGTTTTTGATTTTCTTCATTGTTATCACTAATCTTATTTCCCCCATTGCATTATTTTTAAGTAAAGGATTGCCTCTAACCATTACTATTGGAGAGATTCCTACTTCAACAGCTGTTTTTTCTCACGCCTACTTTTGGGTTCTTATATCTACTTTTTGTTCAATGCCTATTCTTGGTTGGAAAAATGGCATATTGAAGTCTTCTACTTCTATTTGGATTAAGCGTTCAGTTCGCCCTGTTTATGCTGCTGCTATCTTTTTTGCCATTGCTTATCTAATAATTTATTCAGGTACTAATTCAGATTGGATTAAAAATACTGAGTTTAATATGATAACTATTTTATCTACTAGTAGTGCTCTTGCATTTGGACGATTTTATCCTTTAATTGTACCCTTTATTGGTCTTTTCGGCGGGTTCATTAGTGGTTCTGAAACTTCAGCTATTGCTATGTTCACTGCTTACCATAAACAAACTGCTTTAAAATTAGGTATAAATCCTATAGCAATTGGCACTGCTAATGGTGTTGGTGGCGGATTAGCTTCTGTTCTTTCTCCCGCAAAAGTTCAAAATGCTGCAGCTGTTATTGATGAAATAGGGATTGAAGGTGACGTAATAAAGAAAACAGCACCAATATCTTTTCTTATGACACTTTCTGTTGCTGCAACATGCCTTTGTTGGGCAAATAGTTATCCTTGGTGGGGTTGGCTTATTGTTTACCTTATTTATTTTTCAATAATTGGTTTAGTTGCACTTTTGCTATATTTTAAAACGGATTAAATCATGTCCGTTTATTTTTACTTTTACTTTATCATTATTAATTTTGATTTGGTTTTGATATTAAGATATCCATACAATAGTGTATGAGTCTAGGTGAAAACTTTTTTACTTTTAGAACTTTCACTTCTTCTATTGTAAAATTGTATGGTTTTTGGAAGCTAAACACTATGTCTTTTTTATTCTTTAAATCCTCTTTAGAAGCTAATAAATGATAGTGTATCCATCCGCTCTTATTTATTGAGTTTACCGCATTTTTAAATTGCTCATCATCAATATCAAAATAGCCCATAAGTACTCTGTCTGCAAAGTTTTTGGGAGTTACTTCTCTATTATCGCCTAAGATAGCAGTATATCTGTCTTCAACTTTGTTTGCACTTATATTTTTCTTTAAATAGTTAAAAGCTACTGGATTCTGCTCTATTGCATAGACTTTAATAGAATTCTTTTTTACTGCGATAGCTAAAGATAAGTTTCCTACGCATGCAAACATATCACAAATAATTTCATTTTCTTTAGCAATAACAATCATTCTTCCTCTCTCATGTTTATTACCAGGGGAAAATGTTAGTTTTTCAACATCAATATAAAACCGTGTCCCAAATTCTTTATGGGTAACTTCGAAATTGTTCTCGCCGGTTATTAATGTAATAATTGGTTTTCTTTCAGTTTCTATAGTATTCTTTTGTTCAGCAACTGTTTTTATCCTTTTATCCAAACTCATTAGTTTTTCACCAATTATTTTTTTATATTTTTCTTCCACATTATTTGTAAAACGCAAAATAACGACATGTCCTATTAAAGAAAAACCAGAGGGAACTTTGTTTAATACATTGTGGGGTAAAATGTCTTTTAGTTCTATTGCAATTTTTTGTTTGATATTCATGCTTAAATGAATCTTTCAACACTATTTTTTAATAATCACTATTGAACATTATTTTAGATTATGATTCCCATAGCAAAGTTATATGACACTTATTCAATTTTAGAAGGAAATGAGGCTAATAATTTATATAGCCAAGGCTGGTACGGGTCGCTTATCGACACTAATACCTTAAAGCTAGATCCTTATGAGACAGTTCTCTTGTTTGAACGTAGTAGGCTTGAAGTGTCAGATTCTACCACTATTCTTCCTTTAGCTAACATTGTAGCATCGTTCTCTAACCATTTACCTGAATTTGTTTTTCATTATCTTCTATACAAAGATTTACGTGGCAGAGGTTACATTGTCAAAAAAGAAAATCCTCGTGATCGTTATTTTGAATTATATGAAAGAGGGGCTTCAGCTAATAAGGATAAAGACAATTCTTTTGCATTAATTATCCCTATGACTGAAGGAGAATACTTCGAAATTGATGAAATCGATCTAATTGTTAATAATACAAAAAAGTTAGGAAAAAGGTTTATTTTTGCAGTCTTAGATAGTTTAGGTGACGTATCATATTATAGTGTGGATGAATTAGAATTTAAGAAAGTTAAAAAATGATGATTAAAATGAAAAAATTAACATTAGTCCCTGATACCAGTGTAATTATTAATGGTGAGTTTCTAAAATATATTTCAGAACAATCGAGTATTGATACAATAATTCTGTCTAGAGTTGTTCTTGCTGAAATCGAACATATGGCAAATCAAACAAAAATTATTGGCATGGCATCGCTTGAAGAATTAAAAACTATAAGAAATTACTGTTCAAAACACCAGGTTATTCTTTCAATTGAGGGCAATCGTCCTACTTCAAATGATATAAGATATGCTAAATTAGGCGAATTAGACGCTCAAATTCGATATTTAGCAGAAGAAAACAATGGAACTTTAGTTACTGCAGACCGTATCCAATCTGAAATTGCAGTTTTAGAAGGGTTAGAGGTTATATTTCTAAAAGAAAAAATAAAAAGTATAGGCAAAAAGATTGAAGATTTTTTCGATGATAAGACTATGTCTGTTCACTTACGAGAGAAAAACCCTCCTCTTGC
>CAZEQQ010000089.1:0-8881 GCA_964514425.1 uncultured archaeon | reverse complement strand
TAGTTCAGGTGATATTCCTCCTCCTGGGGGAGACGGAGGAGATTCTGGCGGTGGAGGGGCGGCAGGAGGTATGTACATCAATTATAGAATCCCTTTAGTGATTAAAGAAGGACCATTCGCTCCGTCAATGATTTCGATAACAGGATTAATGGAAACATTACTCATTTTTGGATTTGAAACGGAAAATTTTGAAAATGATACATACTTCTTAGGTATGGGCGAAACAATAGTTATTGACCCTAGAACTGAACCAAACCTCACAAACAGTTCACTCATACAAGCGACAGGACCAATACAAATAGACGTTTTTTATCAATCCGGCCAAGATGATTATGATGGCAGTTACTCCTATTCGGTGTTAGCTATGTCAATGTGGGGAAGAATACACAAATCGCCACTTGACAACATTAAAGCTAGAATAATTGCAGGATATAATAATTCTGAAGTCACAATAACAAATGGTAATGAAGAAAAAATTGAAGTATTGCACTTTGTTGGTGATAGTATAGAAATTGAAGTCAGTAATGACACAAAGATTGAGGGTAATGGACCAATAGGCGTACTATTTTTCAATCTTACACAAAGCGAAGGATCATTTGTTTTTACAGCTATTCCCTCGTATCTACTGGGGTACGAATATTATCTTTATGAACCACCTGTTACTCCAAATCTTTTAAATGTTACAGATTCAACACGAATTTTATTAAATAATTTTGGAGAACCTGATATAGTTTACTACGAAACATCAGAAGGAAAAACAGGATTTGTTAGTATTGAAAAGGGAGAAGTAACAGAATTAAAAAGAGAAGAGCTAGCATCAGGAGAATTTTATACCCATATTTTTAGTGCTTTTAATACTTCATACTCTGTTACAATGGTTTCAGAATTTTCAATAGATGGAAAGAAAGAAATGGCTGTTGTTCAATACATCTCTCCCAATAATATGAAATGGGCAGAAGTTTTTCTAACATCTTATGAGTTTCATGGAGAAGAATTGAACGCAATAATTTTAACCGATGATTCAACTATTGCACCACTTGTAGTAGTCGAAGAAGGAATAGGAATAGATTTAGGTAATATTCAAACTGGAAGAGAAGGTGGATATTTCAATTATAGTTATCCTGGAGGTTATGGTGTTATAAGCATTAATGGTTCAATGTTTGCATATTCAATTGTTTCTGAAGCAAATGATACAAAGTGGAATAGTGCAGCACGTCTACTCTTTCCTTTAAATTTGTATTCATATTCGGATAACACTTCATCATATTTCCCAAGCTGGTATAGATTTCCCGATCTTAATGTAAAAGAATTGATAATATCTCCAGAAAATCCAACAGAGTTAAGAAGATTGAAAGTAGAGATGGTAATACAAAACAATGGTACTATCCCTTCTGCACCATTTTATACAACCGTGTTTGTAAATGAAACGTTAAAAGCACACAGAAGAATAGATGGATTAGATATAAATGCAACCTATTCCCTATTCTACGACGAATTTCAAGGATTTGGTCGAAAGGTGCTAAATATATCCATCTATGTAGATTCTTTAAACCAAATATTTGAGTTGAATGAACAAAACAACTCACATCAACAGATGATAATAATAGAAAGGAATTGGAACTTAATATTTGTTGCAATAAGTGTAGGAGTACTAATTATAGCATTCATAGTATTCAAAGTATCTAGAAAAACACTAGAAAAAAGCAAAGAAAGAAGATCAAGATACGATCTTGTGTTAAGCGAAGCAGAGGTTTAAAGATTGACAGAGGACAACAGACCACCTAAAGCACAACCAGCAATAACTTTCGGAAACTCTTACAATGATAAAAAAGATGAGAAAGGAGACGATAAGCAAACAAAAATGAGTGTAATTTTGGGAAGAGATTTAGTATTCATTCATTGGGGAGTAATATTTGGATCAAATATACTGAGTTTATTTGTAGGCGGAATTTTAGGAGTAATATTAGGAATTAACTTTTTTTCCCTATTTATTGCAAATCCCTCAAGTGAAGCTTTTACTTTATACCTTTTCAGTATATTGCTTTGTATTGTAGGATTATCGCTATTCTATTCGAGGAGAATCGGAGTAAGAATTAATAGCGCAGATGGCAAAGAAAAAAATAGATTGAACCTCTTAAAAGTACTATTTTTTGCTCTTTCTTGGACCTTAGGACTGTCATTTACCTATAACAATTGGGTCGCTCCATGGTTAGGAAAGATGTATGAAGATCCAGGAGCTGGAAATGGGAATGGTGGTGGAGATGGTGTTGATGATGGAGGAGGAGGGATTGATTTTGGAACAACCGACGATATAATCATAGCTTACACCATGATGGTTTTATCTGTAGCAATGGTTGCACTGCTATATGCAGGAGTAATCTACGGTTTTGCAAAAAGAATAAATATACCTGTCCCTGTAGCAATAGCAATAGCGGTGTCAATGATGACAATTACACTAATATCATCACAAGCGGTACCAGCTATAATGTTTTCATTATTTGAAGGAAAGTATGTAAGATTCATGTTTGAATTGCTTCTGTATCTTTTAATGTCCATTGTAATAATCTTAAGTTACCACATGAGTAAAAGAATAGAATTAAGCATAATTGTTCTATTTATAGGACTATACTTCACAATGAATGCACCTGATGGAAGTATAATAAATGTATTAATAGCATTAAAATATGGATTTCCTAATTTGAGTGATGGAATAACAACGACATCTGACGTGTTGACGTTGATAGTAAGGAACTCACAAATTGCCGGATTTTTTGCAATGATCTTATATCCACTTATATTCTATAGAGATATGGCAAAATTCGGAAAAAACCTCTTTATTACATTTAAAAATCACGGAAAAGGAATAATATTGTTCTTTTTAGTATTCTTTTTGATAGAAATAATCATAACTTTTTTGGTAATTTTACAATTAGGTTTTCTAGTCTATATCATTGTATTAATGCTACTAATATTTGTGTTTAATAAATTAATACAAGCAAAATATGGCAAATTTAGTCATACAGGACAATTAGCCGCAATGCAATCAGCATTTCAAGTATCTGAACCTTTATTTACCAAATTTGAACAACAAAAAGAATTGTTAGAAAAATCTTTTAGAAAGGACGATAGATTAGCGATAGGAACACTAACAGTAATACCTGTAATCTTATATTACACAATAATGTACATAACCACGGCACTAACAACAAACGCTACAACAGATGAAAAAGTGTTTATTATAATAATAATCCCGCTTTCGATAGCTGTAGCAGCTTTTTCAACAGCTTTATTTTACGTAAAAAATCCAATAATGAAAGAACAGTTCAATTACCCTTTAAAAGCAGTAAGCATAATAGGATTTGTAATGTATTACTTACTAGCACTAGAAAAAATGGTCTACAATGAAATAGGTGTATTTCCAATAATTAGTATGTTTTATGGATTGTTAGTATTGTTAACAATAAAAAGGAGAAAATCACTAGGATATTTAATATTCCATTTACCAAGTGATGATAAGAAAAAAGTACTAAAAGAACTACTAACAAGAAAAGATTTGCCATTAAATATGCTAGAAGAATATCTATACGATATACCACCTTTCCTTAAAGCACCAGTAGTAACAGTAATGACAAAGAGGGATAGAACAAACCAGAACGTAAATAAAGAACTAGAGGTAATGATAAAAAGCGAATTTCCCTACATACGCGCACTAGCCGCCTTAAATATTTTATACCAAGATTTAGAACAAACAGAAGAAGAAGTGAAAGAAACTAACTATTCAAAGTTTATAGAGAAATTGGAAAATGATCCTCATCCTGATGTAAGAAAAGCGATAGCATACGGACTAAGACATGCAAAAAGAATAAATGAACAAGAATTTAGAAATTTAATAGACACACAACATTATGAAGAAAATAGAGAAGTACATGAAATGACAAAGCAAACAATAATGATGCTAGAAAAGAAGTTCATGAAAAAGGAAGATGAAAAAAATCTAAAAGAAATTTAGGAAAAAAATAACACAAAAAAGAGAAAGTAGGGTAAAGATATGAATAAGAAAAATATAGGCTTAAATGTAAAAACACCAGATGAGTGGATGGAAGGATGGGATCGATATATTTCCGGAAAAATGGATGATAATGAGGAAAAACTAAAAGAATTAAATGTTCACTACACACTAAAAGCTCTAGAACATTACGATAAAGAGAGAGATGGGAAAATAGCACTGGATTTTGCATGTGGAGATGGAACAAATAGTTGCTATTTAGCAAAAATAGGCTATGAAGTAGAAGCATTTGATGCACTAACAAGTGCAGTAGAAATAACAAAGAAAAGAGCAAAAATATTAGGAGTAGAAGAAAAAGTAAAAGTAGAACTGGGAAACATGGAAAATTGGGAAATAAAGAAAGACTATTATGATGTAATAGTAGCAATGCAAAGTTTACAATACTTATTTGAGGGTACGAGAGAAAAACTAAAAGAATTGTTAGTAGCTCTAAAAGAAGAGGGAATAATAATTTATTCAGGAAATGTAAAGCCACATTTTCCAACTAACCCATCATTAAAATTCATAACAAAAAAAGAATTAGAGAAGATGCTAGAAAATTGGGAATGCTTAATAATAGGACAAGATGAAAAAGTAATCAAAACGGGAGATAAGAGAGGGTATGTATGGGTAATGGCAAAAAAACATAAAGGAAAAAATAGGGGAAAAAGGAAATAGAAATGCGAGGAAAAGAAAAATTTAAGAAGAAAAGCATTTTACAAAAAATAGCATAAACAGATAACTGTTTCCGGGCCTTAGCTCAGCGGCTAGAGCGGGCGGCTGTAGATGTAATTCGCGCTTGTGATGAAAAGATGAACAAGACGTCAGCCGATACCGCCAGGTCCCGTGTTCAAATCACGGAGGCCCGACCATTTCTTTTCTTTATTTTGATTTACATGCATTACACTTTTATATTTCTTTAGCACTTCCAAAATTTTTATTTAAGTTAAGCTTTTTTTCATATTGTGCGTCGTATTCTTACATTTGTTGATTCTTTTGACCGTAATTTTTCTGGTTTTTTGGCTTCTAAATCTCAGCTTTCTCCTCGTTACTCTTACTATCTTGCTAAAACTGGAGATAATCTCCCTTGGATGGCTTTTTCTCTTTTTTGTCTTTATTATAATGTTATCTTCCCACGTGTTGAGTTATTACTTATCCTTTTAGCTACTGGTGTTTGTGCTCTTTTCAATCTCCCTATCAAATTTTCTGTGAAACGCCCCCGTCCTTCTTCTGATAATCTTTCTTTATATGCACAAGTTGATCGTTATTCTTTTCCTAGCGGTCACTCTTGCCGTATGGCTTGTTTAGCCACCATTACTTTTCTCTTTTTCCCTAAAGTTGGTCTATTTTTTTTCTTTTGGGCACTTTTTGTTGGTTTTGCTCGCATACATATGCGCATACATTATTTTTTGGATGTTACTTTTGGTGCATTGATAGGCGTTTTTACTGCCCTACTTATTTACCTTTTTTCTCCTAAAATCGCTGTAATTTTTGATTTTATAATTTATAACGTTTTTAGATACTTTTGATAACTATTGGTTGTTAGAAAATTTTTTTATATTCCATTGTATTAATTCTATCGGTGATTATAAAATGGAATTATATAACACAGCAGATTGGAAAACAGAAAAACACGTCCCTGTCATCGAATTACCCGAAAAAATCGTCGCTGGTGAGAATACTAAAATCACAGTAAGCATTGGTAAAGAGATTCCTCATCCCAACAAAACCGAACATCATATCCGATGGATTAAATTACTTTTCTGGCCTGAAGGTGAAAAATATCCTTATGAGATTGGTAGAACAGAATTTAACTCCCATGGAGGTTCAATAAAGGGACCTGACACTAGTTCTGTTTATACTGAACCTTTTACAGTTTTTCATGTAAAAACTGAAAAAGCTGGTAAACTCATTGCAACGACATTTTGTAACATTCACGGCTATTGGCTAAGTGAAACTGAACTTAAATTCGAGTAAGAGAGCTATATACCTCTCACTTTTTTCCCTTTTCTCTTTTTTCTTATGATAACAACATTATATATGAAAGAAAAGCCTTAATAATGACTCTTTTTTAAAAGTGATAGTTTTAAAATATAACGAGAAAATGATTCACAATGCAAAAAACTTCTCCTCATAAAACCATTGAATATCAATGTGACTATTGTGGAAAATACAGAGTGCTTATTATTCCCTTATCTTTGGTACCTGAAGATAAAATCAGAGGATATTCCGAACTTTTTGATATTCATACTTGTCAAAATTCTATAGTTACCGCTTATGCTTTGTTTGTCGATTCCCATTCTAATGTGCGTTCACAGAGTAAAATTTCAAGTAAAAAATCATGCTCTGATAAAGAAGAAACGTTTGGTATACCTTTGCCAAAAAAAAGTGATATAGTAAAGGAAGAGATCCCTAAACCCAAAGGATATTCTAAAAAAATTATTAAAAGAGTGCAAATTACCGATAAACTTAGAAATTGTGCATATACCGTTGATAATCCTTCAATCCCTTTTAATGTCCAAGTTGTATCAAAATACAATCTTATTATCATGGATGTTGCAGTAAGTGATAAAGTAGATTTGAAGCAAGCAGAAAGATGGTTAAAGGAGACTGTTGATATCATAGAAACACGTGTTTATCTTGATTCTAGTACTTTTTCTAATCTAATCCTTTATTTGGAACAGAAAATTAAGGATGAAATGGAGAAAAAAGATTTAATCGAGATTCAACTTCTAATTACAAAAGCTGTTATAAAATCAACGAAAAAGGCTATGGATGATTTGCAAAAAGAATGGCGATCTTGGTTTCCCCATTGGAGTATTGTAGATTTAAAAGAAAGTATGTCTTTATTAGAATTAATACAAGAAGAACAAGGAAAAAGCACCAGAGATGTTTTTGAAGCACTTAACATTACAGAATCATTTGGTTTTTTTGTTAGCAATCTCAAAGATCTAATCTCCTATAATATTGTTTCTGTTGAAAAGATGGAATTTGTAACACTTACGAACCACACAATTACGCTGGATTAACTTTGTTATAGTTATTACTTTTCAATCTTTTTAGAAATGTAATCTGCCTTTAAAAATCCCTTTTTAAGGTATAATTTTGGTAATTTGCCTCAGCCATATATTTATGAAGTATCAAAGCTAGTATGCATTAATGCTTATTTATATCATTAGACACGGACAAACTGAATTCAACAAACAAGGAATTATCTTAGGCCATACAAATCAATCTTTAAACGATGAAGGTATCAAACAAGCCAAAATTGTCGCTAAAAATATTAAATATCTTCAATATGCTCCTATATTTTCTTCAGATTTACAAAGAGCTAAAGAAACGGCAGAAATAATAGCAAAACAAACTAAAAGCACTATCACTTATCTTGAAAATTTGCGAGAGAAACATGTGGGGAAATTGGAAGGAGTAAAGTGGAATGAAAAATTTGATTGTATGACTTATTCTGAATTAGAACAAGTTGTTGAGGAAGCTGGGGGAGAAAGCATTGATGGTTTTCATAGCCGTGTGATAGATTGTTTTAATGAAATAGTTCAAGATAATATGGCAAAACATGATAAAATTATAATTGTAAGCCATGGAGGCGTAATAAAGACAATCATTAATAAAATTTTAAACATAACAGAACCCAATAACCGTGTATTAAGACAAGATAATTGTAGCATTAATATAATAGAAAGTAAAAAAAGAGCTGATCAACCCTTATTTTATATGATCCATTGTATAAATAGCTGTTTTCACCTTTTAAACGATGAAACAGATTGTTCAACCATAAGTAGCATGTAAGAGATATTGATAAATTTACTTACCCTATGTTTACAGCAATTTTATAAAGCATAATTGAATACATAGATAAGAGTTTATTGCTTTGCTGTGTCACAAATGAACGAAAAGAATCCTCCTCCAAAACCAAAATCTATCCGTACTTCAAAAAATGACGAAATTATCCAAGTCAGTCAGGCATTAGAACCTAAACCTTCTGTGAGAACAAAGAAAACAAAGAGAACTAAAATCACTAAATCTAAAGAATCAATACTCCAATTTACAATAATTGACAATTCTGGTTCTATCGTTTATCATAAAGCTTTCGTTGACATAGGTTTAGATTCTGTTCTCCTTTCTGGCTTTAGTGCAGCAATTTTAGCTTTTGCTAGAGAATTAGGGACAGAATTATATTGTATTCAAATGCTAGAACTCAATTATTTCTTTAAAAGTTTAAACCCATTAAGTTTTGTAGCTTGTATGAAGCCGTATGTTGAACCAAAAGATGTTAACACTTTTATGAAACGGTTAGTAAATAAAATGAAAAATGTAAATCTAGAAGACATGATCTCCTCTGATTTATATTATCTAACACAAGAATTTCAAACAATTGTCAATAAAGAATTAGATACATTTAGAAAAACATTAGAGAAGAACATTGAAAAAGAACAGCAAAAACAAAAATAAACTCTATAAAATAGAAAAATGAACTATACTATTTTTTATTATCCATCTCAAGTTGGTTAACAAGCCATGTAAATGCTTCAAATACTCCTTTTCCATTTAATGCACTACAATCGAAAACTGCAAATGTTCGATCTCTCATTTCAATGTGTAAACCTAGGAGTTGAATTAATAATGGTGCTTGAACTGCTTCTGGTAAGTCTTGTTTATTAGACAAAATGAGTGTAGGAACATGTTCAAGATAAGTGTTGTTGAAAACATGTTGTTTTAAAATGTCTCTAGCTTCAGGTAACCTTTCTATATCTGCAGAATCTATAACAAAAATAATGGCTGAACACCCTGGATAATGCGCATCCCAAAGAAAGCGAAAAT
>CAZEQQ010000088.1:7268-8893 GCA_964514425.1 uncultured archaeon | reverse complement strand
ACCCAAAGCCTTTTTTCTCAGCATCTAACCTCATTTTCTCTTCTTCTTTTCTTACTTCTTCTAAATTAAAATCTTCTAGTTTTGCTACATTAACTTCAGCCCTATAACTTGCTTTTTGAGAAGTAAAGCTCTTAATAAATAACTCTCCTACTGAATCTTCTCGTGCAGCTAAAGAGAAATGTACAATTTGTGGAGGTAATAATTTTAAAACTTCTTTTAGTAATTCTGTACCAATTTTTTCTCTTCTTTTCTCTTTAGTTACATAAATATGAATATAAGAAGAATCCAAATTATCATATTTTGTCCTCCAATAGATAGAAGCAAATCCAGATAACTCATTTTCTTGATTTATTGCTAAAACCCAGATTTTATCCTCATAGTCATTTGCAGGAGCAAAAAAATCTATTTCATAACGTTCTATTTCTATTGGTTTAATAAAATGCTTAAAAAATTCATTTACACTCTGCTGACTAAACGTAAATAATTCTTTTTGATATTCTTTAGGTATTTCATGACTTTTTCCATGTATGACTCTCATTGTAATGCAAATTTTAAAGAATTTTAAATACTTTCATTTTTAAGAGAAAATTAAAATCGTGTTTAATACTCTCTTAATCACTTTTTTTGTTATTTCATTTTTTACTGAAATATGTTTGAAAAATTATTAACTAAGCTTAAATATAATTGTTTATTGAAAGTATTAATGAAGAAAATTATCACTAATCTTCTTGAAACTGAGTTTAAAGGAATAAAGAAAGAACACCAGCTCAAAACACTTTTTGATCGTTATCAAACGTTACATGTAAAAAATTTAGAGCTAGTGGAGAAAGATTATTCTGAATTATCAAAAATAGGCATTGTTTCTGCTTTCTACACTTGCGATTACATAATAGTAAGTTCAGAGATACGTGAAGCTATCTCTGATGATGATAGAAGAGAAGATATTCTTGATTTCTGGAGAGTTTTAAATTTAACTGTCGATGAATGGTTTGAAACAACTTTTATGGTAGCTCTCATCTACAAGTTATCTTCAATGTTCAGAAAACGTTACTATTTTCATCTTGACAAAGGCATACGTAAAGAAGTTGCTGCAGCTAGAATGGCTACTTATTACTTTGATACAGTTTTAGAATTCGTTACTCAAAAAGTTCCTAGTGTACCATTATGGTGGTTTGCTCTATTATTTGAAACAGCGATGGGAATGAAAAGATTATCAACTGTTGTGAACAAACAAAAAGCGCTCTATGAGCAGTTTAATCACGAAGGAATTAGCCTTTTAGCGCAAATAATTGGGCAAGAATTCAAAATGGAATTTACACAGGAACAAGCAACAGATGTTCCTATTCCTAATATTAACGAAACGCTAATGTGTTATTATATGGAATGGGAAAATGGCAAAAAAAACCATTTTGAATCTAATTTTAGCACAAAAGAAGAAGAAAAGATAATTAAAAATCAGTTTTTCTCATTACTTCCGTTACTTAAAGGAAGCAGTCAAAAGCCAAATGTTTTAAAATATTGCAGAATTTTGGGTAAAAGTCCTCCCCCAACATTACCTCTAAGTTTCTTCTTAGTCAATGTTACAGAATCTAATGCTGCTGCTTGGTTGCTTATCTTTAGTCCTA
>CAZEQQ010000088.1:0-7258 GCA_964514425.1 uncultured archaeon | reverse complement strand
CTATTGACGATATTAATCTACAAGAAATGGAAAGTATACTAAGGTTGAAACTTCATGACATTAAACTTTATGACAAATTCATCTCTGTTTTACCAAATATATCTTTTGATAGTAAAAGAGCTGTTAAGGTTAAGGAAGAAGAGATAAAAATTATCGAAGAAGAAAAGCCATCTGGTATTGGTTTCTTTGGTAAATTTATATCTCGAATAAAGAGTTTAGTGTCGAAAGACCTGAAAAAGCAAGACAGTGAAAGTGCTAAGGAGGATAAGAAACAGAAACCTAATAAGCTTTTATTGAATTGGTATAGATTAATTTTAGAAGAAATGCTTGTTTCATCTGTTACAGGAATTAAATTAGAAGAGATTTTTGATGAATATCGAGAGAAAACTTTTGCTATAAATGGTTTAATAAAATCAGAATTATTAGAAAGTAACCCAACAGTTGTTATTTCAGAAAAAATGGTTAAGTTTCCTTCCGACCTTTTAGATTCAATTATAGGTTTGTTGAATTTGTCAAAACAAATTTTCAGTGGTAAAACTATCTACGGTGAAAATAATTTTTCTATTTTTCCTGAAGAAGCATTTTATGAGGATATAAGTCAACCTAATTTAACTAGACTAATTGAATTTGTTAACGACACAGATTGTGTTATTGGTATTATAGCAGATAAATTCGAGAAAAGTGCAGTAAGTTCTGTCAAAAAAGAAGAAGAGTACAAACGTCAATCGCTTGAGAAAAAAGCACGAGAGCTTTTAAGTGCTTACAGGTCAAGAAAAAATACTTTATTTGAGGATGCATGTAAAAAAATCTTTCAAAAAGAAATTGATTGGAAAAATGTTGTAACATCGTATGAGGAAGATTCTTTGTTCTACGATAAACAATAATCCTCCCTTCATTTTTCTTTTTAGTTATGATTGGTTTTTTTAAAAAATCTTCAGTTGTTCCCATAACATGAATATTGTAGTTTTTACATTTATTCATTTGAGGAAGTACAGAGTTGAAATTTTTTCTATTACTATGCAAAAATAAATAAAGGTTTTAATTTTTCTTAGTTTAGTAGTATGCACCTCAAAAAAGACTATTATACAAGGTACTACTAAGAGGATTTCTGATGAATACTGAAGAAAATCATAAAAATACGGATAACAATACTAATCAACCTTATGCATCTGGATATAAAATAGCTCAAAAGAGAAATATTGATTTTGGTCAATTATTTTTGTCCATTCTTCTTATTGCATTTATAATTGGATTTATTTATTATACATTTTACATAACAGACAATATCGCATTACGAATTATTGCTTGGATGTCAATAAGCATTGTTGCTGTTAGTTTTTTTGGTAAATATGTTATCAATTACCTGACGGGAAGTGGATATTTGATATTAAGTGCAATCAACGATTTTATGTTTATATTTGTAGCTATCCCCATTATTGTTATCTCAGCTACTTATCTTCCAATTACAATAATGATAACTTTTTTGAAAATTCAAAGTACTAGTTTCTATTATGCATTTATCCTTATTTTTATGGTAATTCTTCAAATCTTAGCAATATCATTTATTGTCACTAAGTTCCTCCAAGAACGAAATATGAATGCTATTCAATATGTTAAATATCTGTTTAACTTTAAACTTCGTGCTGAAGAAAAGAAAAAATTTAGACAACGAAGTAATATCATTGATCACTATTATAATAACTTGAATAGAATTGAAGATAATGTTGCAAAGAAAAGAGAAGAAAGAGATTCTCAAGAAGGAACATTTGAAGATTTTGATTGGAAAGCAAGATTAAAAGAGATAGGAGCTAATCCTATTCGTAATGTTCAATGTAAATCTTGTAAAAAATTAAACTTTGATAATAGTCTAGAATGTGACGGTTGTGGTGCAGCTTTAGGAGAAAAACTATGCAATAATTGTGGATTAATGAATCTACGAAAAAGTAAGAAATGTGTAAGCTGTGGAGCTGAATTATAATTTCTGAAAAAGAAATTCAACAAAAGGTTAATCAAATAAGATTAATCATTTTTGATTATGATGGTGTGCTTGCAGATACTAAATCGGCATATGCACTCCAAATGCATGAAGTTTTAGAAGAAATGGGAGATGTTGTAGTAGCAGATGAAGAATTTATAAAAAGAGTTGGAAATAAAGACCAACACGAAATATTCCGAGAATTTTTACAAACTGAAGATGAAAGAATTATTGAACAAGCATTAAATTTCTATTCATCACTATATGATAAATTTGTAAAAAAAAGAAGATTATTTGATAATATACCAGAGATATTAGAAAAGTTATCCTCTACTTATAAATTGGCCATTGTTTCAAGAAAAGATCAAAAGATGATCGAACATTGGATTAAGTATTTTGGCATAGAAAAATTTTTTGAAGATGTAATTGGTACTTTAGAAGATACAAAAGCAAAAGCTATCACACGTCTGATGGCGAAACATAAACTCAGTTCAAATAGTGTTATTATGATAGGAGACACAACATTCGACATTACAAGTGCGAAAGAGGCACAAGTCATTTCGATATTAGCGGTTTATGGAGTAAGTGATGAAGAAACTTTCAAAAGCAATCCTGACTATCTTTTGGAAGATATTGTATTTTTACCTGAATTAGTCAAACAGATTGAAAAAGATTACAGCACATGAAATGTTTTTATTTTTGATTATTTACGCTACTATTAATGGCGCAAAATAAAGAAATAATGAATAAACTTACCAACTCAGAGTTATTGTATTTGTGTGATGAAATCATTGGAAGAGAAATAGAAGAAGTACAAATTGAGGGAGAATCAGAAGATATTTTTTCAGATTCTGTCAAAAAATCTAAGAAACTTTCAAAGAAAGTGAGTGATAATTATAAAAAACTGAATGAGTTATATTTGGTAATAGCTCATATACGAGATATAGACCATTTTATTGAATTATCAAATTCTAAAGAGCTGAAAATTGAAAAAAAACATCTTGAAAGACTCGAAAAAGGTATAGAACAAATATTAAAGAGTAGCACCAAAATTTTAAAAGAAATAGAAGTGGTTCAAAAAGAGTTCAGTGGGTATAGACAGGAGAGAGAACGATATCTCCTCTTATCAGAGAAGGCAAAAGAATTAGCGATAAAATATTTGAAAGAAAATAATGAAATTAGTGCTAAAGAAGCTTTAAAGAAAAAAAACGATGCTCTAAAAAGAGTTACTCACTTAGAACAACTACTTGAGGGTGAAGATGAAAGTCTAAATACAGTTAAACAAAAAATGGTTCCTATCATTGTAAAATACGTTCCTACGATTAGAAAAAATATTGAATATGAAAAATACGTAAAATCTAATGAGAATGAAGATTTATTCCTATCTGACACACTATCTACAGAAGATTTGAATTTATCAGAAGAAGATTATATTATTGATGATGCAATATTAAAAGAATTAGAAAAAATGGAAAAAAATCTTGAAGAGGAAGAGGAATTAATCTTAGATGAAAGTAATGACTCTTTGGAGGAAAGTTAGTAGTAGAGGATTATGAATTGGTTAGAGATCGATAGAATTCGGGTCTACGGTCATCAAAAAGGTTATTGTATTCATTTAGCCATTTTGTTTTGGCTAATTCTATATCGACAGTTGTCATAAAGAGTTCTTCTTTATCTTTTGAAGCTCTAAAGAGCACATCCATTTTTGGAGAAGTAATTTGACTTTGACCTGTAAAATAGAATTCAACCTCTCCATTTTTTTCTGTACCTATTCTATTAGCAGTTATAGTAAAGATTCTATTTTCTATTGACCGAGCCAACATAGCTGTTTGACTATACGGAAGGACTAAATTTGCAGAATGTGCAATAATATCCGCGCCTTTTAGTGCAAGTACTCTTATCGTTTCAGGATAGATCCAATCAAAGCAAATTATTATACCAATTTTTGCCTTTCCTATATCATAAACTTGTAAAGGAGTATTACCAGGCTCAAAAAACATTTTTTCCCTATCAAACAAGTGCAATTTGCGGTAAGTGTCAATATACCCCTCCGGTCCGACCAATATTGCAGAATTAAAAAATTTTTCACCATGTTTTTCACATATTCCAGCTACAATATGGAGGTTCTTTTCTTTAGCAATTTCACACATCTTTTCTGTAAAATATCCTTTTGGTATCTCTTCTGCCACTTTTTCTAATTCTCCTTTATTTTGGAAAGTATATCCCGAATTAGCTAATTCTGGTAAAACTAAAAAGTCTATATTTGAACTGTTACGGATAAAAGAGAATATTTTATTGACATTTTCCTCAACATCCAAAAATATGGGCTCAAATTGTAGAAAACCGATATTCATGAATAGCAATAATCAAGAAGCTATAAAAATTCATAGGTCAAATTTTAGTTCATCCGTTTATCATACTAATCTGTTGATGAAAGTGAACCATAGATTTTTGCTTCTGGAATTTTACGATGATCTGCAAGATTGATCCATTCTACATTGTTAAACATACGATGAACATTTAATCTTTCAGATGCTTGAATTCTACTTAACCCTTGAAGTTTTATAAGAAACCATTCAAGTGAACAAACAAAATTGAATCTACTCCAAGCTCTTATGAGCACTTCATACCATAATAACGAATAAATGGCAATAATTAATGTTAAAGTTAATTGCCCATAACCTAATGATTTTTCTAAAAAGTTAATCCCTGTAGTTTTTTTGAACAAAAAGTTTAGAAACAATTTTGGTAATATGTCGAAGATTTCTAAAGCAAAAATGGAAAGAGATATCATCGACCATCTTCTAAAAAATTTAGTAATGTTTTTTTCTGCAAATTCTTTTGCTTTCCCTCTATATTCAACCAACCTTAGAAATAGCATCAAAACTATTACTTGTCCTCCTAATTGTATTAAGAAACTGGGAAGAGCTGGACGTTGTGTAAACACAGTCAAAGGAAGACCTATACTAAGTAAAAACACTCCAGCTATTATAGCCACAAATCCTCCAATGAATCCTACTTTTGGAAGTCTATGATCTGGAAGAGGTTGTGCTAAAGTTAACCCTATCATTGAACCTATAAAAGCTGTTGCTAAACAAGGGAAAAAGGGCAATAATTCTCCAGCAAATAAAACTAGAAAATATGTTAAAAAAGAAGCATTATGAGCTTGAACATGTTCATTTGGCCAATAAGTGTTTTTCATTATGTCCATATCAGTAGGAAAAGTAGCAGGTATTTTCCAACTCAAAGAATCTATCAAAAATTGCACTAATGGGGTGAATGATAGCACAAAAAATGTTAATGAAGCATAAATCCACATATTTCTATAAAATTTCAAGTGTCCACTATTACGCAAAAGAAGCAAATTAATGATTGAAGTGATGATAAGCCCCCAAGCTATTATCTGGAGTGTTTTTATTGCAAAAAAAGCTGCCCAAATTGAATATGGATCCCATGAATTTGTTCGTACTCCATTTCCAAAAAACCCATAAAAACCCAATCCTTCAACTAAATACCCTACTAAAAGTAAACCTGAACCTGCTATGAATTTATGAAGGAAGGATCTATTTATAGAACCACTACTTTCAGCTTTTTTTACCATACTAATTGTGTTAACAGTAGAAGATATGAGTAGAAAGAAGAGATTCCAACTTGCAACATATGCAATTAATAAGCCCAATCCAACTAATACTAATGGATAAGCTAAAAGTTTGGACGGATCTTCAATAGCCCAATTATAATTATAAATATGATAGAAGCAATGAGCAAAAGTCATAACGAAAATAGCTAACCCTCTTAAAAAATCTAAACTTGCAAAACGTCTTAATGAAGTATTAGTAGTGTTCACCTCTCCAATGTTTGTTTTCATACCTTTCAATATATAAAATTATTTAGATTGTTTTAAATTTTGCTTTGTGTTGATAAAATTTCACAAATATCCTTGGATTTAAGATGAAAAAAATAGTACAATCTTTTTAATAGGTAAAAAAGAAAAAAGGGGAAATGGTATTTTGTGTTATGAGGGTTGTAAAACTCCTGCAAATACTAACCAAGCTAGTAATGTTTTAGCAACTAGACTTAAGATTTGGTATGCACGTTCTCCATAGAGATAATCTTTCCAAGGTCCAACCCTCTTATACTGTAACAGCATATTAAAAGCAAAAGACATGAACAAAAGGAATTGTACGATATAAATGACGGGAACAAACCAAGGGATCTGATTAGCTTCGAGGGCTATTTTGACAAAGTAGAATGTAATAACAACCCATGGCATCATACCTGCAATCCATCCATAAATATAAGCAGTCCAATTTGTTTTCTCTGTAGTTTGATTATGCAGTTCCATCATATGTCCAAAAAGGTTCATCATAGCATTAATTGCAAATATTAGACCTAATACCCAGATTTCTCTTACTCCAAATAACATTGAAATAAATACTACCATAACAGAACTTGATAAAGCGTATTCGAACCATCTTATGGGGTTCATTTTCCGTTTAAGATTTTCAACATAGTAATTATATAAGGGTCCAGCTATGAGGAAATGTGCTAGTGAAGAAAGTAAAAGAAATGATGCGACAGTTGGACCTACAGCTTTGAATATGAAAAGTTCTTGCATTTCAGCAATAGGTACAACACCTCCTCCTGGAACAGACTGATAATCTAAAAAGATTCCATAAATTCTTAGAGAGAAATCACGTAAAGTATCAATAGCCAATCCCAAAATTATCATAGTCAAACCTTGTATAAGGTGCAATATTCCCATAGTTAGATTAAATTTTCTTAAATAAGGAAACTTAATCGGAGAAGCAGAACCATCGTTTAAAATTGTTAAATCTGAAGTGTTCATCAAAAAAAATTATAAGAGCTAACAAATATAAACTTTCACTTCTTTCAAAATCAAATTAGCAAAAACAACTTTTTCTGTCTTGTTAGCAGATAAGATAAGAACGATTAGTTAAGTTTAAGCTAATTTTTTATTTTTGTGTTTAACAGAAGTTTACAGTTTGTGATTGATTTACAAAAATATTATTCAAAAAATAGACATTCTAAATTGAGGATGAAATAGTAAAAATAAAAAAAGAGAAAGAGAGAAGAGAGAGGTTATTCCTCATTCTTTTTTCTTTTCTTTATAACGAAAAATGCTTGAATAGCGAATAAAGCTCCACCTATAGTGATTAAAGCGAATGAATCAAATCCTGCTTCTTCCACTTCTGTTGTTATTTGGAATTTATACTCTTTAATAGTCCATAATTCGTTATCATCTTCGTCTATCACATAAAA
>CAZEQQ010000087.1:0-8931 GCA_964514425.1 uncultured archaeon | reverse complement strand
CTTCCAAAAAGTCTAATACTTTTCTAATATCTTTGTAAATTGGCTTTATATCTTTGAATTGTAATATTTTGTTACACTTTGTAAAAGGTATTCTTGAAACATGATTTTGGTTATCAAGATATGAGCTACTAGACTTTGTTAACGGAGGATATGCTAAAGATTTATGATGTAGAACTATTGCAAGCCATGATGAGATCCATCTAATACTTCTATCTTCCCATCCTTCTATCTTAACTATCCCTTTCATCGTTAGGTGTGCATATATTGTTGCTGATATTAGTTCATGTCTTCTTCTATCCCAATCATTTTTTTGTTTTAATAACATTTTTTGAAATTCTGGGTGAGTTTTTCCTATATCGTGAAAGATTACTGCTATTTTTCCAATGTTTAGTAGTTCTGAATTATTTACTAGATTCTCTGGTAAGTAAGCAAATACTTTTTCTAATGTTTCTAATGCTTCTGTTGTGTGTTGATACAATGTTTTTGGGTTATTTTCAGGTTCACTTTTTGCTAAAAAAATAGAAATCCCTCCCTTTATATCCAGTCGTGAAGATAAAATGCAAAGTCATCTGCTATAGATCCATTCGAGTTTTCTTCTTTGTATAATAGTCCTTCTCCTCCTACTATTGTTCCTCTTTCATTTATAGAATCTGTTGCAATAAACATTTTTGTATTTGCTTTTACCCTTTTCCTGTTTTTTTCATCATATGTCAAAAATTCAGGAAGTCTTACATACATCCCTTGAATCAGTTGTTCCTTTTGTTTTTCCAAAGGTATAAGTGTTCCTTGTATTTTCCCTTCTTTTACTGGTTTGACTGACACTTTCTTTATTTCGCTTATACATGCTACATCTTGGCTTCTTCCTAGGGTGATAATACCTTTAGGAAATTTCATACATTCTTCGAGTTCTAAATTTGTTAGATAAAGTGTCAGTTTAGGATTGATCAAATACTCTCTATACCTAATTCCTGGTCCTTTTGTATTTATCTTTGGGTTCCCCGGATTATCTGCATTGTAATCCCACCGAATAAATCTTTCAAGATCTATGCTTTTTGTTTCAGCTCTAAAATTGAATCCTATCTTCGTCTCGTTAGGAGTGATATTTCGACCTGCACAACAAGATAAAAATCCTAAAATGTTCGAATAAGTGGGAACGGGTAAGCTTGTTTGCACTCCTGAATAAGCTAATGGAAGCCTAAATGAAGCTGTTAAACCTTCTACTCGAACTTTTAGAATTTCCAGTCTACTCACCTACTATTTCCTTTATTTCTAATGGTGTAATAATTTTTATTTGAATCCCATTATGTTCTTTTATACTTCTTAGTTCTTCTTCGTTCTCTAAGTATCCTGTTCTTACTCCTATGTAAATAGGTGTGTGAATACGATCTTCATAGTCTTTAATTAACTCTTTTAATAACTCTATATTCAATATTGGTTTCTCATTTCCTACTTTGAATAGATTATTAAATATGGGTCCTTTGAAATCTATTCCTGCACAAACTATTGCTTTTGGTGAGATATCAACTCCAAATTGAGCTAACTTTGCCCCTCCTTGTAGCCTAGCTAGTGCATTAAGCAATTGTTCCACACATAGTTGAGCATAGTTCTTTCTGTCAACTTTGGAATAAATCCCTTTTTTATCTTTGGAACTTCCAGCTTCAACTATTTCTATTTTCTTTTCTGCCAGAGCTGGATCAACTAACTCAGGATTTAGTTCTTCTGCATTAAAATTGTCATATACTCCTATTCTAGTGACATCTATACCGAAGATAGCTGAAAGATCTGCATTATAGAAATTGGTTGTGTAGGGTAAAGGTGTTGATTCTCCTTTAAGATGGATAAAAGCTTCATCTGTAGATATTGTCCCTTTTGGTTGTATTGCAGAAAGTAGTGATGCTAAAAACGTTGCAGGTCTAACTAATTGTTTTTTTGGTAAACTCTCTAGTATTTTCGTTTTTTCTTCATCTGGGTTTTTTGGGGCTTCTTTTCCACTTGCAAACATATAACCAAAAATATCATCTTCAGGATAGTCTATAGGATTCAACATTCCAGCTACTTTTGATGTGTTACCTTGTGCGTTCCACCCTATTGCCCTGAGTTCACTTTTTGGCCAATTTGTTTCGCGTATTAATGTGTCCCTCAACCAATGCTTCCATGCTTGGGAACTTACATAAGGCACTTTTTGTCCATTAACCCACATAAACTTTGGCATAACAATATTTTCATCTTCCCCAAAAGTGCTTCCGCCACCATTAAGGAAAGCTTCATTTGCTTGAACTAAAAAAGTTCCAGTAATATATTTTATTTTTTCATTCATTTTTTATACCTCTTATATTTGATCTGTTATTGTGTTGTTTTCTTCTTTTACTGCTTCTTTTTTCCACAATTCATTGGAGAAATAGTTAGCAGCAAAAATTTTGATTTGCATAAAAAAGGTGTTAGAATTTTGAACACCTGTTTCTGTATCTATTAGCATCTTCTCCCACATTTCTTCAGAGAATTCAATCTCTTCCTTTTTAGCATCTAACAAGAATCTAAGATGGCTTAATTTCAATCTATCTGCTAATAGAGGGTTTAAGAAATTCCTTTTCATATAACTCTCTCCTTTTAATTTTATCCTTAAATCCAAATAGGTTGATAAAACTTGATTGATTAGATAGTTAACTGTTTTTTCTTGGTACAATTGCGATGGGGGCGAATAGTTGTAAACATTTGAAGAATAATCTGTTTGTACCCAATACGTGAAAACAGGCATCATTATCGTACGCAATCTATTCCAGTTACCTGTTTTATTTAGTAAATATTTGAAATCTACATAATTTAGGTCTTTGTTTTTATTTTGAATTAGCCTAGCAAAAACTGTGTTGAACCAGTTAGTATTCCTTCTTTTTAAGTATAAATTGATAACCCGCTCTTCAAATTCTTTCTTATCAAGGTATCTTTCTATTTGATATAAGAAGATCTCACTTAAGAGATAAAGGATATTTCTATTCACTAAGGATATCTCAATTGTTTCTGTTTCTTTTTCTTGAAATTCTTGAGGAAGGTAAAGTTCTAACATTTCTTTATACTCTTCCCATTTCTCTCTTTCAACAGATATATCTATTAGTTGTCGTATTATTGAATATCCTTGAATGTTATCTTCATCAACACTAAAACTGAACATTGATAGAATATCATTCAGAGTAAGTGCTTTTTCCTTTACAAGATCTCTAACAATTTGGTTTATTATTATTAGAAATCGGTTCCGAAATTCTTTCTTCAAATTTTCTTTAGTATAACTAGCTAGTATTCGTTCTGCTATTTTTAGATATCCTTCAATTTGTTTTTTATTTAATCCTAAAATAAAATAGTAGTAGGAAAACAAAATTGATGTCCCAATAGTTTGATATTCATTTTCATGTTTCTCAAACTGGTATAAACGTTTATACTTCAAAGAATTATAGAATTGTTTGGAAGGATGTTTTATTTTCTTACTCTCTTGGTTAACCATCTCTTCTAGTTTTTGCAAATCTCCAAATATGTGCAACATATAAAGAAACGAAAAAGCTTCATTTGGTACATGTTCCATAAAAAGTTCAGCTTTTTGTCCTGAGTTAGAATATTTCCATAACCATGCAAAGAAGGATCTTTTTGGAAAATTGTGGAGAATATCTTCTTTTGAAGGATTTTCTGGAAGTGCTTTTTGATAATAAGTTTTGATTATTTCAATTATTATCATGTTTTTACTTTTGTATCTGCTATCTTTTCCTTTAGTTTCAATTTTATTTTTTTCATTTGAAACTTCTATTGTTTCTATATATTCTCTTACTAAGTTTTTTGTCACTTCATATTGTACTTTTTGTTCTGAAAACTGGAAGATTCCCAAAGAACCTTCAATTACAACTGAACTATATGGCAGATAGTTTATAGCAAAAAGGCATCTAGGACAGATTTCTGGAACGAATGACATGTTACTAAAAGATTGACTTTCAGATCCCATAGAGCCCATTAAAGGAAAATAATCACGGCATGGAAATTTTAGTTTTTCTTCATCTTTTTTAGTATATGATTTTTTATGTTCTTTTTGTATTTCTGTGACCCTTTCTTGAAAGTTAAAACAAAAAAATGAACCACAGACATCGCATATTTTTTCTTTACTCTTTTCTTTATTCTTTTTAGAAAATTGATTTTCAATTTCATCAATCAATAGTTCCAAAAATCCGTGATACAATGCTATTTTCTCCTCTTCCGATACCTTATTAGATGGATTTAGTCGAAGAGAGTTAACTAATAGCATAAATGAAGACTTGAATTTCGGTAAATTCTGTGATAACCATTTAATACCATACAACTCATTATTTTCTTTTAATGATTTAACATCTTTTACTGTTAGAGTATCTTCATAGTTTTTTCCTAGTAAAGCTAGTATTGTTAATTGTGCTTGATCTACAAAAATATTACCTGTTGTTAAATTAATTATAGTATCGTCAGACATGATTATACTTCCAATAATTTTCGAATTACTCCTCTAGGAGAGTCAATAACTAAATCTACATCTGTTTCTTTCTTTAAAAATGGGATATTTTTTTCTAATTCTTCTAAATTTTCAATTATCCCTTTCCTTACACCTAAAAATATTGGTGTTTTAAAAAGAGATGAAAAGTCAGATATCTTTTTTAACAAATCGTGAGTGTTGACTCTTACGCCTTCTATTCCCATTTCGAAACAATTAGATAAAATTGTATTACCTCCTTTTTGACCTGCTAGAAGAATTATTTTGGGTGAAATATCGCAACCATATTGAGGTAATTTTGCTCCACCATGAATAGTTAACAAACTGTTCATAAGTAGTTTTAATCGTTGTTTTCTCTCATTTTCATGATTTGATAGTAAATATTCATTCTCATTAACTTCTACTAATTTCTTGCTTTTCGTATATTTAGAAATAGTATCTTCTGCTAACTCTAATCTATCATTAAAATTTCTATAGAAACAGATTCTAGTTACATCTATACCAAAGTTGCTTTCTAAGAAAGCTGAATAGAATCTAGATGAATAGGGTAAAGGTGATTCATTCTTTAAGTGGATATATGCTTTATCAAGATTTAGATAGCTCTTATTCAATTTATTTTGAATTGGGTATAGATTTGTGTGTTGTAATGGTGAACTTCTAATTTGTGATACATTAACTTCACTTATTTGTTCTAAATCTACATTTTTTATTTTTTGTCCTTTAAAAAAACCAAAGAGATCATCAATAGGGTTTATGAAGGCTTCATTTTGTTGACTGATATCTGAATATCTTTCAGTGAATTCTTTCAACTCATTCTGACAATTATCCAACCACCATTTTCTCCAACACTGTGCAGAAATATAAGGTATTTTGTTACCTTCTTTACTTTCATAAACTTTAGGCATTGAAATATCGCTTTTTCCTTCTTTTACACTATCTCCTCCATTTAGAAATGAATTCTTTGCTTCAATGATAAATGAGCCACAATAATGAGAAATGTCCATATTAACCTATTCTTTAAACCAGCGTAATCTATTAAAGACTTTTTGTGCTAAAAAATATGGGTAGTAGGTGAACGAAATTTTACCATTTCTTTCTACTTTTTATCTATCGATAGTTTAAAATTTGTTGTCTGATGAAGTCATTCTTGATGTTTAGATACACACGATAATTTTCATTCTTTTTTTCAGGTGCCCCAATTATTATCAATTCGTGTTGTAGCAAATTTTGCATGCATTTAGGTGTTTTATCGCCTCTCTCGTTTTTTATTTCTGATTCTGATATAAGTCTTGATTTAAGACCTTTCTCCTTATCTTGCCAAGCACCTATTTTTTTCAAACTATTTTTAGTCATACCATATAAGTACTCTTTTTTTGTAAGTATCTCCTCAATATATTTTCTGTCCCTAGTAAGAGATTTGTGATAAATTTTTATCATATATTCTAACAAAAGAAAATCTTTTTCTTCCAAACTTTTTATTGATGATTCTTCCATTTTTGTACCAATATCTAACTCCTCTCTAAATTTATACATGTATCCGCTATTTTTCGAGCATAATAGCATCTGTGTGTAGTAATACCAATTTCTTATTGCATTGATTAATTTGATATGAGTAACTGAAAAAAGATTGTATAAATCTCTTAATTTTGCAAATTCTTCGAAAAATATTCTTAGATATAAAGGTTGAAACATGACCGGACCATGACTTATACTATAGATTTTAGGATCAAGTGTGCTAATTACATATTCAACAAACTCAATAGTTTCTACACTGTTCTTATTACTCATACCTGGTAAAACCATTAAAATCAAAAACTGTGCCCTTTCTATAAGATATTTTAGAATGTAAACTGTTTTTATGACCAGTTTTATTCTATTTCTCATCTCTTTACTTACTGGTTTTATATCGTTAGAAACTTTGTTCTTATACTGTAAAACCCAGATATCTTTTTTTTCTACCTTAAACTTACAACAACCAAAATCTTTCATATTTGTAAATTTAGAATTAATTGCCTTAGAGATGCTTTCTGAAGTTTCTACAATTATTAATGGGTAGTTAGCTACATCAATTATATCTGTATCTCCTACTTGTTTAAATAGAGTTTTTTTGATATTTAATATTTCATCCTCTTCTTTTAGCTCATTATTAGAGAATTCTTTAATTCTCTCAATATTATCAAAAATTTCTTCGATAGAATTTTCTACCTTAAAAGTTACTTCTCTCTCAATTTCTATACAAAGAGAGGGATGAATCGTTATCCTTTTTCTCGCATTAATTATGTTAAATTCTTTCCAGTCAAGTCTTTTCCATGTAATACTCTTTGTCTGTAATTTTAGAAGAGGTCTAATAGGTTGATGACTATAGATAAATGACCTATTAGCACGCAAAAAAGAATATCCGCCTTTGGGAAAATTCCAATATAAATGACCATATTTTAAAATATAAGGATACTTTTGAGTAGAAGTTTCTCTAGTTTTTAGGTTTTGACTTTCATTTGCTTTATATTCTTTCCAATCAGATAATATTTGCTTTCCTGTTAATATATTATTCTTTAAGAAATTAAACTCCTCTCTACAGTTATCATTCCAAAAGATATCAATGATTGGAATGAAGTAAGAGTATGTAACATGTATCTCTTCCATTTAACCACCTAAAATATCCATTCTTGAACACTTCCATTCACTTGTAATCCAATCTATTCGTTCAATAGGTAAACTTAATCTTTTTGTATAAAAATTACTTTTGATAAAAAGTTCGTCTAATTGGCTTTCATAAACATCTTTCAAAGAATCGACTACCTCTAAAGTATTTTCATGAGGTACACGGATAACAAAAAAAACACCTTTCCTATGTTTTCCGGAATAGGGTTCGGAATAAACTTCTGGAAATTGAGCTAGTTTGGCGTGAATATCCTTGTGCTTCAGGACATTTACCTTCAAAAACATAATGATGTTCGCTAGACCGTATATTGGCATAGGTGCAACTTTTTCAGCGAGTATTTCTTCTTCAATTAGAAACTTTTCAACTTTTAAAAATTGAGATAAGGGAATATGTAATTTCTGTGCTCTAACAGAAGAAGGCAGAATACTATTAACGATATAGCTGTCAATAACATCAATTGTTAATTTTGAGAAAGAAATTTTTTTGAATTTTGTTAATTCAAATTCTTTTTTTAGTAATGAATAGTTACTATCAGAAGCGGAGCTATCTTTAAAGTATAAACTTTCTATTGCTTCTTCTAAATTCCACCTGTTAAAGGCAAAGTCAAAGTTACGATAGTTATAAGAAATTATTCTCTTTCTTCTCTCTAACTCAACAATTTTGTATGCTAAATCAGGGTTTTTAGAGTGCAATTTATTGGCAAGTTCGTACAAAAACTGAGAAACATCTATTTGAGCAGGTAATAAATAATTAACCAGATCAATAACACAACCGATATGAGCTCTTTGAATATAACGTAAAAACGGTGAATATGGGATAAATTTTGCAATGTTAATAGCATTATTTATGGGTTGATGGAATAGAACACTATAGATTTTTAAGTTTAAACGATTAACATTTATTCTACTTCCTTCAAAAATAGCTCCTTTATCTTGCACTTTTTTTTTGTATTTGGAGAGATTTGAGCTATCCATTGCAAGAAGTTTATTGAGAATAGAGTTTTTTGTGTTTTGTGTTTCTAAGATAGCTAAAAAGACTTTTGCTTCTGATTCTGTTAATCCTATTTTGACATTATCCATTTGCTTGATAAAAAGTTTAAAAAAACTGTCCCAATTGAGTAAAAATCCATCTTTTTTTCTTTTCAAAATACGATAAAAAAAAGAAATTTTTTCTTCTCTGCCAATAAAGTGGTAATAACTCATAGGAATTTGATAGAGAAGTGTGTCAAATTCTCTATGTTTAGAGTTATCTTTCCAAAATTTACTCCAACTATCGATTATAGACGTGGAATAGAGTTTGTTGTAAACCAAGAAACAAGCGATATCCCAATAAGGAGTTTCTAGTTTTACTTTGTACTCAATGATAATATCCCTAAAGAAATTATAACTTTCATCTAGAACTGCTTTTGCTTCCTCCATTTTTTGTTCTAAACGAGGGATATCATGAGAAAACATTCTGAATAAAGAAATAACTATAGAATATATTTATTTTCCTAATCTCCTAGCACTAGGAGATACATGAATTGTAAATAAGAGCAATTATGGCCCTTCTAATCTGACTTTATCTGTTTTTTTACTGGAAGATTTTCCTAGATACTTCTCCTAACCATTGTTATCTTGAGGTGAAAAAAGAATGAGATACAATGGTCCTCCAGAACCTTTCCCAAATGATCCAGATCCTGTCCCCCCTCAATAAGGTGGTAGGAGAAGGAGCATAAAAACTCCTCAAGACCCAGAATGGTATGGATCTTCCAAAAGGAAGAAATCCATACAAC
>CAZEQQ010000086.1:0-8963 GCA_964514425.1 uncultured archaeon | reverse complement strand
TTCAAAAGAAATCTTTCACTCATCTTAGTAGAATCGGAGATATAATTCGATTTTTTGTTAATTCGGAAGTACTATAAACTAACACTTATGGGAAACTTTCTAATCCCTCTAGTTCTTCTTCAGAACTAGTAGCATAACTTCTTACAATATAATCTTTTTTCAAGTTAAAAGGTAAATAGATAATAATGTTAAACCCCTTTTCTTTTGCATATTTACTTACGTCAGGAATGAAAATAGAGTAACTATCATAATGCTTTGGTTCAGCTAAACGGCTCATATCAATAGCCATATTTTCATTAGCTAAACTAGCGTTGAGATATGAGAAGTAGATCTCAATTTCTGATTGAAAATCAGGTGGAAAAGCTAGATACAATTCATCAAATTTTTCTTTTAACGTATCTAAGAATTGGTTTTTTGTTATCTGCCCTGCTAACATATTTAACATATACCCCAAGATAGCATAGGATAGAGAGTTTCTTACTTCATATACCGAGTGCTTCGAGAGGAGTATTAAATTCTTTGAATACTTTTGAATATCGGAAAAATCAGAGCTTCTTAAAGAAAAAGTAGTTTTAAGCAAATAGTAAAATCCATTTAAATTAGGATAACGAGCTAATTTCTCCTCTTCAAAGAAGAAGGCATACTCTTTTTCCACTTTCTCTATGAAACTAAAATCATCTTTTTTTAATGCATATATTCCCGCATAAAATAGAATAGTTTCTAGCATCATATTCATTCCATCTGCTAGATGACTCTGTTCGAATTCTTCACTTTTCATGAGATCTTTGTAACGTTCTAACTCTTCAAAAAATGCCGGTAAAACAATTTCTTCTAAAAGATGAAGTTCCGAATGAACATCTTCATAGATGATCCTATACAATGCAAAGTTACCTTTAATGTAAACCTTTGTTAAATCTAGTTGGTGAATAGTTTCTTTTATATTTGGGTCTTCCAATGGGTCTTCATTGAAACCAAACAATCCTTTTCTAACGTGTTCTTTAAAATCTGAAACATAGTGTGTAGCTTTTTCCATTAATCGATCTAAACTTTCAAAAAATGTTGTGGTATTAGAAAAATTTAGCATCTCACCAGTGCTTTGAACATTTATTGAGTAATCAAAAAAATATCGTTGCAAACTCACGAGAGCAATAATGATATTGTCTAAGATAGCGAAGGTAGCATAATAAGGAGAATAATTGGGTTTTCCTTCAAATTTTCGATATTTTTTATCTAACTCTATAGATTTAGGCACATCCCAATATAATTCAGTATATTTAAGAAAGAGTTCAGCTGATTTACAAGCTTGATCCAACCAATTTAATAAATCAAATTTATGGATGAAGTTTAGAGTATCACATAATGTAAAGAAAAAACTCACCGCTGAACTCAAGTAATTTAATATAAGTTTCTTACGTTTGTAAAAATCAGGATGTTTCCAATCACTAATGAAGAGACCTTCAACGTCCAAAGTTTGAATACCTATTAATGCATGGGTCATCGCTTGAGCTGTGCCGATCACTTGAAGCGCACCTCCTTGACCCCACATAGATGCGTACATAGACGCATAATTGAGACGAATAACTTCTAGTTCAAACCATTCGATTAAATGTTCTTGCTTATTCATGTTAGAAGTTATAACCGTAACTTTCTCCAATACTTGGTCAAAAAAGTTTGTTAACTCTTCGTTTCCAAGTAAAGAAAAAACCTCCATAGGAATCCCACTTAATGTATGTTTAATTTCATCAAGTTTTTGATTGATAAGAATCCTAATTCTAGTTGCACTATAATTTGCCCATTTTTTGTTATTTATAATGTCTTGTAGCTCGTCAAATAAAACTAATAAGTCGAGTAAAATTTCTTTACTGCTCATAAGAAACAACTAAATAATTCACAACTTATTCAATAACTTTTCCTAAACTGCAACTCAAATAACTAAGAAAATTGTATCTATTATGCAATTTCCTTTACAACTTTTAATTTAACGATATCTTCTTCTTAAATTTGTTAATTGTTACTATAGAAAGATTTTATATGTTCTTTTTTCATATCTTAGAGGTTTAGAAATATGAGTGATTAAAATGTCTGAAGATGAAATTAAAAAGAAATTAGAGGAAGAAGCCAAAAAGAGAGAAAAAGAACTAAAAAAACAACTAGAACTAGAAAAACAAGCGTTACTAGATGAAGAAGCTCAAAAGCTCAAAGCGGATCAAGAAAAAGCAGAAATTGAACGCAAGAAACAAGAAGAACAATATCTTCAACAACAAGAAGCTCAATTAAAACAAAAAGAATTAGAATTGCAACGTCAAATGGAAGATAGATTAAAGGCGTTGAAAACACAGCAAAGTACCGCATTAGATGAGCAAGATAAAGAGATTGCATTAAGCGAAAAAGAACTCAAAAAGAAACAAGCAAAAGATAAAGAAAAACTTGTGATGGATTTTCAAAAACGGTTAGAGACCGAAAAGAAAAAGTTAGAAACGGAGTTAAAGGAAGAACAAGAAGCTCAATTATTAGAAGCTGAAGACGAATTACAGAAGAATCATGAAATTCATGTGAAAAAAATTCTTTCCGAAATATCTTCAAAACATGAGTTAGAGAAAAAAGAAAAATTGGATGGTTTACGAAATAAACATGAAGAAGAACTGAAAAAATTAGAACAGAATAAAGGAATTAGTGATGAGGAGAGGAAAAAATTAGCTGATGAAATGCTTAAACGCCATGCTCAAGAACGCATGCATTTAGATCAAGAGCTTGCTGAAAAACATGAAAAAGAATTAGCTGCAATGCAAAAGAATCTGAATAAAGAATTAGCTCAGCAGATGAAAGAAGTTAAAATTACTGTTGAAAAACAAATACAAGAAGAACGTGTAAAAAGACAAAAAGAACTCGAAGAGCAGCAAAAAATAGAAAAACAACAAGCAAAAGGTGCAGACGCTGAAATGTTGAAGAAACTAGAAGAAGAAGCTAAAGATAGAGAAAAACAGAAAAAAGCTGCAGATAGAGAAAGAAGGAAAAAACTGAAAGAATTAAAAGAACAGCAAGAAGCTCGACGAATTGAATCCATGTCTCCAGAAGAACGCAAGAAATGGGAAAAAGAACAAGAGGAATTAGAATCTAAAAAAGAGAAACAACGAGAATATCAGAAAAAGCAGCGTGAAAAAAGAAAACAAGAGAAATTAAACGCATCCAAAACAGCAGACGAAGAACAAAAGAAATTGGAAGAAGAATTGCGCAAAAAACAGGAAAAAGAGAGACAGCAAGAAGAAGAAGAATTAATTCGACGTCAAGAAGAAGAATGGAGAAGACTCCACCAAATATGGCTGAAAGAGCAAGAAGAAAAGGAGCGATTAGCCGCAGAAGAACTTCAGAAGAAACAAGAGGAAGAAAAGAAACGTATAGAAGAAGAAATTGCCCATATGAGCGAAAAAGAAAAAGAAGAACGTCTTGCTGAGATGCAAAAAGAACAAGAAAAAGAAAGGGCAGAAATGCAAAACAAGTTAGAACAACAGCAAGCTGAAGAACAGAAAAAATTCGAAGAAAAATTAAATGCTGAACAAGAAGAAGAAAAAGAAAATTTCCAAAAAACATTGGACAAAAAGCATGAAAAAGAATTACAAAAGCTGCAAGAAGAGGCAGAACTTAAACGAACAAGTTTGAAGAAAAGCCAAGCTGAAGAATTAAAAAAGCAAGAGGAAGCACTAAAAAAGCAAATTGAGCAAGAAATGAAGGCTTTAGAAGCTGAGCAGATAGCAGAACGAAAAAGGTTCAAAGAAAAGATGGAAGCTGAAGCTAAACGACAAGAAGAAGAAAGACAAAAAGCGTTAGAACAAATGAGAACAGAAATTGAATCCAAACAACGTGAAGAATTGGATAAATTCTCTGAAGAATTGAAAGCTGAACAAGAAAAAGAAATGGAAGCTTATCTTAAACAAGTAGAAGAAGAACAGCTTGCAGAACGACAAAAACTTGAAGAAGAAATAAGAAGACAAGAAGAAGAAGCGAAAAAGCGTGAAGAAGAAGAATTGCAAAAACTTGAAGCAGAAGAACGTAAAAAGAGAGAAGAAGAACTACGCCAACAAAGAGAAGCAGAACGAAAGCGTCAAGAAGAGGAGTTAAGACAAAAGCAAGAGGAAGAAAGACGCCAAAAAGAAGACGAAATGCGTAGACAACAAGAAGCAGAGCGTAATCGCCAAGAAGAGGAAAAACGTCAGCAACAAGAAGCAGAGCTTAAACGTCAAGAAGAAGAAGAAGAAAAACGTCAAAGAGAAGAAAAACGTAAACAAGTAGAAGAAAGAAAACGTAAAGAAAAAGAAGAAAAAGAAAAAATAGAAGCTAAAAAAGAAGCCTTGAAGAAGCAAAGAGAAGAAGAAAGAAAGAAAATGATCTCTGAAGGTATTCCTATTTTAGATGAATTAGATGAAGATGAACTAGCACAACCACTCTTAGTTATGACGGCAAACGATGTGTTAGAGGAACAATCTGAAACATCTGATATACCAATAGTTCTAAGGGCAATAGTAAAAGAAGGAGAAAAATTTATTGCAAAACTATTCAATCCTACTAAAGGAACTGCAAGCTACATCAATGTTATCAAAGATCCTGAAGGCGATGAACAAATCTTTCTTTTACCAATCCTCTATGATGGATTATGGGTGCTAGAAACAGAATTTAAGAAATTGGGTGAGAAAAGACGCTACGAAATAGAGGTAAAATTATAAAAAGTTCTTATTTAAATTTGGAGTTGAATACTCCAAAATTTTTTCTACATTGAGAGTATAAAAAATTTTAACAATATGTAGACACAATTTGTGAGTACAATTTAAGTTCACAATTTTTGTTCTCTTTTTGTGATTTATCCTTATTAATGTACTTGAGAAATTATTCTAAACAAAAAATGGTGATAATATGGTTAAAGAAATTCAAGAAAATGAACAGATAGAATTAACTATTGTAGAAGAAGATTTAGTAATAAATTCAGGTGCAATAATAACTGTCCCTGACAAAGGAACATTGATTATTAAAGGAAAATTACTTTCCAATGGTTATATCACAATCGATGGAAGTGTAGAGACAGAGACTGTGGAACATCATAATGGAGACTTAGAAATAACTTCCAATCTAAAAGCAAACGTAGTAGAGATATTATCTAGCAGAATGAATAATGGCTCGCAATTAATTGTTGGAGGATCACTGGAGAGTAAAAAAGTAAAAGTAGATGGTAAATTGAAAATAGGAAAAGATTTCATTGCTGATGAAGTAAAGATAAATGGTTCGAGTCAGATTACCGGTGAAACAAAAGCAAAGAGTTATGTTATAAATGGTGCATCTATTCATGCTGGGGATTTGTTTAGTGATGAAATTGAAGTTAATGGTGCTTTAACTGCATCTGCTAATGTTTCTATAACTAAAGAGTTAGATATTGGTGGAGCAGTAAAAATAGAAGGTGCGCTTGCATGTCCTGTTGTTAATATTGGTGGTGTTATCCGCTTAGGAGGCGTGCTCTCTTGTGATACACTAAATATTGGTGGTTCAGTAAAGGCTAATGTAATCAAAGCTAAGAACGCTTTCCTCGGTGGAAGTGCGAAAATATCTTCTGGAACAATTTTTGAAAATTTAGAAATAGGAGGAAGTTTGAAATGTGATGAAGATTTTAAAGCTAAAGAGATACATTTAAGTGGTTCATTCTCTATTGGAGGTGTTTTAGAAGTCGAAAAATTCAAGTTAAGCGGTGCAGCAAAAGCAAAAGATGTTGTAAATTTTGAAAATCTTTCAATCAACGGATCCATGGTGGTAGAGAATGAGATTAGAGGTAAAAATGTAAGAATTGATGGCTCTATGAAGAATTACGGTGAAGCTGAATTACTAGAAGAATTTATAGTAAATGGAAAATATACTGGCAAGAATTTGAGTGCAAATGCAATACGAGTCGCTGGGGGTATGGAGATTGAACACGCACAAGCTAAACAAATATTCATTGGATCCAATTCTATTGCAAAAGGAAAATATACAGCAGAGAAGATTGTTGTAGAAAGATATGCAGAAGTTGATGAAATAAACGTTGACGAAGCTATCATTGATGATACTGCAAAAGTAAGAACTTTGAACATTCGATCCTAGACACAAAAGAGTTTTCTTCCCCCTCTTTCTGTCTTTTTGCTAACCTTTTTAAAATACAATGAGAAAAAATAATGGAGTAACTTGCCAGTGATTAATCGATCCCGTTATGATATTTACGCAGAGATATTGATGGTACTAGAGTTTTATGGACGAGCTGGTATATCACAAATTGGAAGAAGAGCTAACATTCCAGTTGATCGTGTCCGTACAATGCTAGATTTATTGATTAAAAGAGGATTAATTGTAGAAATCGAAAGTGACAATAAAAGATTAGGTGTGGTTTATCTAGCTACTAGAAGAGGAGGAGAGTTTCTTGCCTTATACAAAAAAATGTTAAGATATGTAACGGAAATAACAGAAGAAGAAGAAAAGATATGGGAGTTCAATTAAACAAAAATTGATGGTTTTTCAGTAGTAACAAATCTATTACAAAATGTTTTCTGGTAAATGTATGGCAAACTGACAGACTTTGTCTCCTTTTTTAACACTTTGAAGAACATCAACTTTTACACCTTTTTCTAAAACTATTTCCCAGTATGATTTATAGTAACCTCCACTACAATTACAGAAAACGTCAGGGATTTGCTCAGCAGTGCCATTCTTTATTGCTTCCTTTACCCATGGACAATGACAATAATAGTAAGCCTTCATATTTTCTTTTTGTTCTTGTAGAAATTCTATAGTTTGATGGGGTATTTTTGTTACATAAAGGATATTTCCTTCTCTCTTTCCACTTTCTACAACTTCTATATTTTCTTTCACATACTGAACAACTGAATCATCTACAGGTTGGGTGAAAAATAAAGTGTTTTCATCTCTATGACTTTCTATGGTTTTTAAGAACATTCTCTTCTTCTCTTCCAAGAAGTCATCGATGTTATTTAGTTTCAGAAATAATTCTCTATCTGGCTTTCTCCATTCTGTGTAGGGATCCCTCAAACCTTTCGCTAAAAATTGTTGAGCTTTTTCTTCTCCTATTGTTTCCACTAATTTTGTTATTAATTTTTTTGTATATTCAGTTTTTTTTATTGGATTAGTTCCTAAAGGTGGTATTTTTACTCCTTCAAACACTTTCTCTCTTATATTCTCACTATATTCGTTACTCAACCTCAAATAAAGATTTTCCATCACTTCCCCACCATCTAAAATTTCTCTAAACCATCTTGTAATTGCATTATTTTGAGTGAATATTCCAAATAAAATTAAGTGATGAAAATTATTTTCTGTATTTCTACCCTCTAAAATCAATTTATCCACAAATTGAAAAATCTCTGCCATGCCAATATTTACAATAGAAACTTCTTGTTCTTTTAAATAAGTGATAAATTCCTTAACAATAGCTAGAGCATGATTGGCTCTAATCTCATCTATACCTTTTTCCCTTAATTTCCTCTCAAAAAGCTCTACATATTCCATTTATTTTTCCTCTATTGTTGATGAGCTAAAACGTTCATAAAGATTTTTTATGAAAAATTGAGTATAATAATCGAAAAACGGGAGATAAAAGAAAAAAGTTTTCAAACTAATTTATAATTCTATTTGAAAATATAGTGTATGCTCAATAGCATCATTATCTTCATAGAGTTCAAAAGGACTAACATCATAAGTAGTTGTCTTAAGACAGACCATGTGACACCATCAGAATCCAAATCAATTCATAATAAAATGAAATAAAGCCCATAAATAAAGGGAGATGGACATTTATGTCATTAAGTTATCAGCTAATTTTACGTCCTATAGAAAGGATGTTTTATCAGAAATTGACTAAAAGAAATTATTAAGAATGAAAAATCACTAAAGATATATTAGAAGTGAAAAAGTGTCTTTTATGCTTGAAGGTAAAAGAAATGGAGAAATAATCAAGTTAGAGTTAGTTAATAATACCAAACACCTAGATTGTTCTCAACAAAAATTAGAAGAAATCGACCTTTCACCCCTTCAAAAGTATCGAGACATAGAAATAATTGACTTAGGATATAACAAGTTGAAGGAGGTAGATTTATCCCCATTAGAATATTGTAAGAATTTAAAAGAATTAGCTTTACCTTCTAATGAATTAACAAAAATAGATCTGTCAGTGTTAAAGAATTGTACAGAATTAAAAGTATTAAATCTAACACTAAATGAATTAAAAGAAATAGATCTTTCGCCGTTAGGTCAATGTACAAAACTACAAAAAATATCTATATCAAAAAACAAGTTAAATCACCTAGATTTAACACCATTGAGCAATTGCACAGAATTAGTAGAATTATCGATCTTTTCAAATAATTTGAAAGAAATAAATCTATCGCCTCTACAAAAATGTAAACAACTCACAAAAATTAGCTTATTCAGAAATCCCTTTACTCATATCAACCTGTTTCCATTACAATATTGCGAAAATCTCGTTTATATAGCACTCAATAATCTGGAAGTAAAAGAAATAAATTTATCTCCATTAAGAATGTGCAAAAAATTAGAAAGAATAGATTTAGATGATAAGGTAAAATTGATTTGGTTGGACAAAAAGGTGTTAAAATATTCTTGTAACAAAGGTCTGGAAAAACATTATGACCATATAGTGCAATATAGTTATAATTTTAATAGTTTTTACTCTCTAATATGGTCTCCAGTATTAATCTTTTTAATAATTAGTAGTGTATTTTTTCAACAACCCACTCTTAAAATCTTGCTAATATCAAGTATTGCAGTTTTATTACTTCTATTTACCGAAAAGGAATATAAAATTTACAAAAGAAGGAAGAATTTCGTTAAACGTTATCATGCCCCAAATTTCGCGATTAGTAAAGAAATATATCAAAAAAACTTCAACTCATACGAAGAATTCATGAAATCTATGACTT
>CAZEQQ010000085.1:0-8963 GCA_964514425.1 uncultured archaeon | reverse complement strand
ATAGGCAATCCTTCAATTGAAACAATTGCTGCACTTTCCACTTCAGGCACTTTAATCTTTAGATCAGTTAATGTACCTTTTAATTCTTCTGTTTTGTTTTCAAAGGCTATTCCAAACGCCATAAGTTTTCGCCTACTTTAATTCTTTATATTATTCTTTCCACAATAATTTATAAAGAAAGCTATTCTGTAAATATGTTCACATTAACACTTTTAAAGTTATTTGGTTAGGCAAGAGTTTGCTCAAATTCATAACACTTTTAGCTATTTTAGTATCAGAGTTATTTCTTCATTGGTGAATTTTGCTATTCTCTCTTCAATACTTTTTGTAAACTGTTTAATATCTCCATCGACTTTTTCTAATTCCCTTTTCTCGGAAATAGTAACCCTTTCTTTGTCAATCTTCAGGTTCTCTATCTCTTTTCTAGTCTTTTCTATTTTTCGTTCCATATCCATTTCTTTAAATTTAGAAGTAATAGCATCATTCTGTTTAAGTAAATATTTTGCACGTTGCTGTAGTTCTAATAAGCCATCATTTTTTATTTCTTCAATATTTTCAAATGCTCGTTCTAGTTTATCTTTTTTCATTTGTATTGCAGGGTCAGTACTTTTTTGCTTAAGTTCATCTAATGCATTTTTTATGCTAGGATAGCCATCAGCTTGGTTAACAATCTCATGCATCGGATCTTTGATTAACGATTTATATAATTCTTTAGTGGGATCGTCTATGGCTATCTTCTTTGTTTCTACAGCTTTTAACACCTTACTACAGAGTTTTTTGATTTCGGATATAGTGTTGGAAATTGTAATATCAATGTGTTCTAGTTCTTTTCTATTAGAGAGTAACTGTTGGAATCCAGGATGTCCTTCTAAAGTTTTTAATTCAGTTTCTTTTGCTTCCAATAAATTATCAAGTCTTTCTACTTCATCTTTGTGTTCAGCTATTTCTTCTTTTAGTGATATCTTTTTCTCAACATTTGTAATTAAAGTATCAATATCTTCTGACACCTTTTCATAAGCTACTATTTCGCCATATTCTACTAATGTTTTATTTTCAAATTTCATAACTTCCTTCCTTAGTTTTCCTAAAGTTCGGTCTAATGCTTTTACCTTCTGCTTGAAGGAACGATCTTTTCTAAGCCAACTTAAATATTTAGCAAGGATATTTATGTAAGCATCAATTGAATTTTTGAGGATTTTACAATAATTGTCAATGTTGATAAAAGTAATTTGTTCAGGTGCATTGATTTCCGAAAAAATTTCTAGTGTTTTCTCATATATTGTGGTAGAATAGTTCTGATATACTGTAGCATCTTTTACGTCCGAATAATCAAATCTATTTGCAATCGTTTGCAATTCTGCTAAATAACTCTTAATAACGTCAATTTGTTTAGAGGCTTTACTTCTTTGTCCAGAAACGAGGGGAATAATTTTTTCATTGTACCAATCTAGAGTTTTCTGAAGAGACATTTCTTTTTTCATTACTTAGTCCTCTTAATTAGTTTTTACAATCTGAATTATATGTTTTTTCATTAAAATAAAAAACTCTTCATTAATTATTTAGGTAAAAAAGAATAACTACACTTATCATCATCTCGGCTAATCATCGAAATTAAATGACTAAAAATAAAAAACAAAGGAGAAAGGACGGACCTATTCTACCAATGCAGCTTCAGTAATATCGCCTATTGCCTTAAAAAAAGCAGCAAAGAACCAAAATACTGAAAAAAGAATCAAAAATAGAGCACCGCCTATTGCTGCTGGATGACCAGTAATCACTAATCCTCCTTCTTCACCACTTTGAATGCCTGCAATAGATGTAGCAACAAAGAAGAGCACAGCAGGTACTATTACGCCTAACAATACAAATATTATTGTAACTTTCATTGATTTGCCTATTCCTACCATAGTATCACTTTAGTTAAGTTATTATGATAACATACATTGTAATCTTTTAAAGCTTTGCTAATTTACTTCTAATAAACCAAAAAGTTTTGGAAAAAAGGCAAAACAACCAATGTAGATAGAAGAGTAAGAATTTTACTTATAAGTTAATTCATTCATTTTATGTTGTATTTCTGTAACACGACTTTCCACACCAGCCAGTTGATAGTATTGAAGAGCTTCAGCATAGTATTTCAAAGCAATTTGAGGTAAGTCGTCTTCATTAAACAATGCATTATAGTAAGCTAAATGACCTTTTATAACAGGTTCATCAGTTCCTTTTTCATCTATTAGTTCTACGGCTTTTTTAAGATATAGTTTCCTACCAGATATACTTTTTTCTGCAGCAGCTCGTGAAACATATGATTTTGCTTTACAATCAAGTTCATCGAATTTCATGTTCAATTTTTGATAAGCCATTGCAGCTTGCTCAAAATAAGACGCGGAATCAACAAATTTCTTTTCAGCCATCAAATTTCTAGCTAAAACCCTCAAAATGTTTGCTTGCTGTGTAAAAACACGTTCTTGTTCAGATAGCATATTTAAACGTTGATAGAAACCACCGGAGCGACCAAAGTAATTTGTAGCTTCAAGGGCTTTATTTTCTTTAACGGCTTGAAGGCCTAAGTATTCGTAGTAATGAGCTTTTATGAGATCAGATTTTCTTCTATCCCCACTTGTACCCAAATAATCTAAAGCTTTCTCTGCAAACGATGCAGCTTCCTTGTATAATCTTTTTTGACCGGCTAATTTTGCTTTTCCTAATTCTTCATTGGATTTTTCAAGAGGAGATTTTCTAAGTTTAATCACTTTTATCACTATCACATAATTATTTATGTCTAAAAAGTATAATTATTCTAGCTATTAAAATTATATCGCTAATACTAAATTAAGTTTCTTGCTGTTTTAGATTTATTAAGAAATGTAGGTTCAAGCAGTATGTAATAGTTTCAAGAAAAAACGAAGAAATGTCTATTTTAGTTAAATAATCTTTGTTCATCACTATATTGTAATTCTTCAATAGAAGAAACATTGGAACGTTGAACAAATCCACGTATTAACACAACAGGTATTCCTTCATTAGCTTGTCCCATTAGAAGTTCAGCAGCACAACATATTTCATCTGCAAGTGCAATAATAGTAGATTTCAGAGGATATCCAAAAAGATCTTTTCTTCCTTTAGCATCATCGATGACCGCAAAGTTGTACGACCCTATTGCCACATTAATTGCACCTCTTCTAAGAGCCCTGCCATGGGTATCTGAAACAAGAATAGATATATTTATACCCATTTCTTTTTCAATTATTTCTCCAATCCTTTTTGCAGATTTTGAAGAATCATCAGGAAGTAAAACAGCATGACCTGGTTTTGCATTTGATTGATCTATTGCAGCATTTGCACAAATCCATCCATGTTTAGTTTTGGATATTATAAGTCCATTTTTTATTTTCATTAGCTTTTCCGACTCTCTAATGATTAATTCTACAAGTGATGGGTCTTTTCCTGTTTTTCTCGCCATAAATTCGGCTATTGGAGAAAAGTTAACAGAGGGTAAATATTTTTCCTTTCCTTCAGCTCGAGAAATAATGGTGTGAGCTATTATGAGAATATCGCCAGTCTGTAAAAAATTCTCTTTTGCAGAGAAGTGGTTAAGGAGGATATTCGCTATGTCGTCATTATTTTCTATTATGGGCATAAGTATGGGGATTATTTCGATTTTCTTCATATAATCTAGCTCTTGTCTTTTAGTGTGTGTTAACTATTTTTCTATTCTAATGGAGGTAGTTTTTTAGCAGTGTCTCTTTTAAGTATAGTAAGTTTTTTAGCTTTTTCAAGTACTTCATCCCATTTATCTACGGGTATTATCTTCATATCTAATAAATCAGAATCTAGTGCAGCTTTGAAAAGCTCTTTGCCTTTTTCTGTACGAATTAATACTACATTTTCTGTATCATCAACACCAATGTTTCCAACTGCAATATCAGCGTAATCTGCCGAGAAGTCTAAACAGTGTTTACAACCATCTGGTTTTCCTTCAGCAAATTGTTTTATTTTCACTTCTTTTATTTCATTATTTACAGTAAAAAAGAATTTTCCTCTACCACAATCTGTTTTTGATATTATATTTGCCTTAACTTGTAACTCTTTTTCAGCAATTTTCCTAAATTCTTCGTCTTTATAACTACTCATACAGAATAAACCAATTTTATATGCTACTTTTTCTTTCGCTTTCATGTAATCATGCTCTATAATGTATGTACAAGTTTCTATGTGACAAGGTAAACCAACAACAACTGAACTTCTAATATCATCATTTCTGAAATGTGTGACTTTCTTTAACAAAGGATTTAGTGTATAAATTGAACTTGCAGCGTTTAGTATTTCATGGTCTTGATAAGCGATAAAAGGGACAGGTTCCAGTTTATCCTTTCCTTTTTTGGTCAATAACATACTATTCACTAAATCTTTTTTTAGAGCAATAGTAAGGAGAGTTGAAACAATACCCCCATTTTGAGCAACATTTTGGATACTAGGATCTTTTGTACGGCCTGTATAAACAGCGAGAATTTTTCCGAGATCTTCTTTTTCTTGTTTTTTATTCTGTAATCTTTGATTATAACGTAAACAAATATCAACACATGCCCCACAGCTAATACAAGTATAATCTAATTTTGGTATATTATTAACAATAGAGATAGAATTAACGGGACAAACTGCTTCACATCCTCCACAAGTAGTGCAGTAACCAGGCTTTATTACTTCTTTATGAAGGAGTGCAAAATTTTTTCTCATAATCTTTTGTTTTGTTTCTGTCATCAGATAGGTATTTATTTTCCCAAATAAAAACATTTCATATACAAAAAAAATAGTTTAAACAATTATAAACTTTTAAAATACAACTCCTTAAGGGAATAAATAAAAAGAAAAAGCTTAAACTTTTTCTATCCATTCTTCTAAATCTTCTTCATCGGCTAGAAGTCTTTTGCTTCTACCAATATTGTGGCGTTGTATTTCAACTTCTCTATCACTGATGATAGAGCGCTCAATTCGATCTATTGCTACAGCCAATGCGGGAAAAAGACCATAGCCTTCTGCTTTAGCATTATAAGTTTTTCCCTTTTCAGCAACAATTCTAAGTCTAATTTGATACGAACTAAAGCCTCTGAATTTCTTTTTATCATAAGCTTTACAGTGAATATACAAGTGTCCAGAATTACCAATTATGGGAGCAAATTTTTTCACAGTGTCCATGCCCATATCTACAACTTGTTCTATATCTTCTTCGTCTACTGCACCTATAACCTTTACATAGTAACCTTCAGTTTGAGGAGGGTGGCTAACAGTTTCCAAAAGGTCGGTAGTTGTAAGAATTCCTGTAGGATGATCATCATCATCTACAACAACTAGGGCTTTATGATCTGCTTCTTTCAGCTTTTTAATGGCATCAACAACAAAATCATTATTTTTACAAGTGATAACAGAAGTAGTCATAAGTTCTTTTAGAGGATAGGATAAATTAGTGACATGGTCATCAGTTTTATGGCCAGTAGTTGTTCGTGGAAACTTTGAGGTTAACACGGCAGTTATATCATGAGGACTAACAATTCCCATTAATTTGCCACTATCATCTGTTATTGGAACTCGTGAGATGTTCTCTGTTCTACATAAAGCTATAAATTGTGCGGCTGATGATTCTGCAGTTAAACATAAAGGATTTTTAGTCATTAGCTCATCAATTTTTGTCTCACCAAAAACATCTTCTGCTGCGTCCAAAATGTCTATATCTCTGAAAACGCCTATTATTTTCCTGTTCTGTTCAACAGGAACAGAACGTGTATTATTGGATAAAATTAGTCTAGCTATTGTATCGAATGAAGCATTAAGGTTAACAGTTGAAACTTTTTTTGTGAGATTACCTACTTTATATTCAGGCGTAAGTCTTGTTTGACGTGTAATATGCTGTTTTGTAATATAGCCTAAAAATAAGTCTCCAGAAAATACCAATATTTCTCTTTCATTTTTTGTAAAACGGTCTAACACCTTTGAAAGAGGTTCTTCTGAATCTGCCGAAACATATGTTGAAAGGTAAGATAGTTCTTTATCACTCATAAGTAAATGCAACTAAAACTAGTATTTAATATTAGTGTTAGGATAATTTTTCTTACAGGAAAAAGAAAACAAAAAAGAAAAGAGATAATAAAAAAGTAGAAGGGTATTATGCATATCCTGTTCGTGGACTAGAGACTTGACTTGGTCGCTTAAATTTCTCTGCGATCTTATCATAGTATTTTAGAACTTCAGGAGTAACTGTGGGGTGGGTTTTAGATAAAGCTTCGCTGAAGTGCTTCATGGAAATTTTTTCTATGTTGAAGTTTTCACGTAAAGCCAACATTCCTGCCTCTCTACATAGAGATTCCATGTCACTACCAACATATCCTTCAGTAGCACGAGCCAATTCATCTATATTCACATCAGATTCTAAAGGCATTTCTTGTGTGTAGATTTTTAATATTTCTACTCTACCTTCCAATTTAGGAGCGGTAATGTTGATTAATCTGTCAAAACGGCCTGGACGTAATAGTGCAGGATCAATTATATCAGGGCGATTAGTTGCAGCTAATACAACTATGTCCTTTAATTCTTCTAGACCATCAAGTTCTGTGAGCAACTGGCTTATTACGCGTTCAGTAACATTGCTATCTGAAGACATTCCCCTAACAGGTGTTAATGAATCTAATTCATCAAAGAAAACTATAGAAGGAGCAGCTAATCGTGCTTTTCTGAATACTTCACGTATAGCTTTCTCACTTTCACCCACCCATTTAGATAAGATTTCGGGACCTTTTACACTAATGAAATTTGCTTGACTTTCGGTAGCTACAGCTCTTGCAAGAAGTGTTTTTCCACAGCCTGGAGGCCCATAAAGAAGGATGCCTCTTGGAGGTTTTATTCCTATGCGTTTAAATGAATCAGGGAATAACAGTGGCCATTCAATAGATTCACGGATTTGATCAATTATTGGGGCAAGTCCACCAACTTTATCCCATGGAATATTAGGAGATTCAATAAATACTTCTCTAACGGCTGTTGGTGTAATCTCTTTAAGCCCTAATAAAAAGTCGTGATTAGTAACTTCAATACTATCTAAGATTTCGGAAGGAATTGTTTCTTCATCTAAATCCAAGGAGGGAAGAAAACGACGAAGCGTTTTCATAGCTGCCTCACGGCATAAAGCGTGAAGGTCTGCACCAACATAACCATGTGTTATATCAGAAAGACCTTTAAGGTCAACATCAGTAGCAAGAGGCATGCCTCTTGAATGAATTAACATAATTTCTTCTCGACTATCACGGTCAGGAACATGAATCTCTATTTCTCTATCAAATCTACCTGGCCTACGTAAAGCGGGGTCAATAGCATTAGGACGATTAGTTGCTCCAATAACTATTACTTGTCCTCGGGATACAAGTCCATCCATCAATGACAGTAATTGAGCAACAACTCTTCGTTCTACTTCTCCACTTACATCTTCACGTTTTGGAGCAATAGCATCTAATTCATCGATAAACACAATTGAAGGAGCATTGTCTTCAGCATCTTTAAAGATTCCACGTAATCGTTGTTCTGATTCTCCATAAAATTTAGACATAATTTCGGGACCATTAAGTACGATAAAATGAGCTGCTGATTCACTAGCAACTGCACGTGCAATGAGTGTTTTTCCACACCCAGGGGGCCCATGTAATAGAACCCCTTTAGGAGGGTCAATTCCTAACTTTTCGAATAGTTGGGGGAATTTAAGAGGTAATTCTACCATTTCACGTATTTTTTGTATTTCATTATGAAGACCGCCTATATCTTCATAAGAGATAGTAGGACCACCTTTTTCGCCTTCAACCATTGGTTTTTCAGCAACTTTTAATTGGGTAGATTCAGTTACAACGACAATTCCACTTGGCACAGTAGCTATAACACTAAAAGGAATAGCTCGTCCAAGAATAGGTATTAAAACGGTATCTTTTCGAGATAGAGGTTGACCTAACAACTTTCTTTTTACAAAATTTTCAAAACTAAAATCAATATTTACTGACATTTGTTCAGGTGCAAGCGTCACTTGACGTGCTACGCTAACTTTTGCTTTTCTTACGGTAACACGATCTCCTAATGATACACCTGCGTTTCTTCTTACTACTCCGTCCATTCTGATAATATCTTTTTTCAAATCTTCAGGGTAAGATGGCCAAGCTACAGCAGTTGTTGCTCGTTTACCTTCTATTTCAACAATATCTCCTGTTGATACGCCTATTTTAGACATTGCTATGCTATCTAATCGTACTTTCCCCCTACCGACATCACGTTGTTTTGCTTCGGCAACTCTTAAACCTATTTCTTTTTCACTCATTTTATAACCTCTAGAGGGTTCATTATTTTTTGACTAAACGTTTATCCTCACGTATATTTATAATGTTTTTTTTACATCGCTTTTAATGACTATGAAAGATTACTTCTTCTCAAGTAATAAGAGCCCTATTATAACTACATCTTAATCTAAAGAAATTAGTATAAATAGCTATTGTGTAGCTATTTTTGTTTTAGAATAAAAATATCTAATCTTCCCCTATGGCCAAGAAATCCATTTCTTTTGTCATTTTTTGGATTCTTCTTTTTGACTTGTTAATCCATGACACATGAATTAATCCTTGATTTTCCAAACTCATTAACGCTTTATTTAACTCTGATTCAGAATAATCGCCATATAAATCTTTTAAAGCTTGAGTTATATCGCTCTCTAGAGCAACATCGCCTCTTTTTTCGAGTATCGCAAGAATACAAGACCTTAGAGGTATAATCTTCCACGTTCCTTCAGTTGTCATTACTGTAACATTTTTTTTCTTCTTTAAATCTCTTATGATTGATTAAGATTTACTTACATAGTTAGATACATAGATTTCTAAGATATCAGTAGGGAGAGTATATTTTTCTAATTAAATCTGAAAGACAAAGTTTTTAATAAGTCT
>CAZEQQ010000084.1:0-9167 GCA_964514425.1 uncultured archaeon | reverse complement strand
GATGATAAAAAAAGATTAACAGCTTTAGCTTTTCCATTAATAGCGAAATTAATTCCTGAAAACCCATGGAAGAAAAATGAAAAACTAATCTTTCAAAAATTAGAAATTGAAAAGAATGCAGAACAACAGTTCAAAATAGAAGCAAACTTGAAGCATAAAAAAATACAAGGCTATTATAAGATCACTTATAGACTAAAAAATGAAGAAATTGTAATAAATATAGATTTCACTCCAAAAATTGAAGTTTATAGAATAGGTGTAAAGACTGAATTGGAAAAAAATCTAAAGTATGCTGAATGGTATGGACGAGGACCTCATGAAACCTATGAGGATAGAAAAACAAGTGCTGCAGTAGGAAAATATAACTTGAAAGTTGAAGACTTAGAACATAAATATGTATATCCTCAAGAAAATGGAAATAGAACTGACGTTAGATGGATAAAAATACTAAATACTTCTAAGAAAGGGATAATGATTAAGGCTACAGAAGACTCACTATTGAATTTCAGTTGTCACATGTATGACAAAGAGAGTTTAGAAAAAGCTACACATGACTATGAGATAGAAAGAAAAGAAAATCCTACTTTAAATATTGACTATAAACAAAGAGGAGTAGGTGGTGATATACCCGGATATCCTTCTGTTCATGAAAAATATAAACTAAAAGGAAAGAGAAATTACCAGTATGGTTTTAAAATAAGTGTTGTAGATTAATTTAAAGGAAAAGAAAATTAATCTCTTTGTATTTTTGATTTTATTCTATCCCATAATGAACGTTGGGTGTTTAATTTTTCGATAATATCACCCATTGGTAGCGTTTTAGACGAATTGGGACAACCATCACACTCTGGTCTTCCTCCACAATTTTTTTGTGTAATATCTAAATCAATCAGAATTTTGCCAAATTCTTCAAAAGGTAGAACATCGCCATCAAAAGAGTTAAGGTTATGAGAATACTCTCTTTCAAATATTTCAGAGATTTTTTTGGTTTTTACTTCCATTTCGTTCATTGGATCGGTATCATCACAGAGAACTGCAAAAATGCAACGATCTGTCTTCTGAAATAAGATATTTTTGTTGTCACTCAAACCTATTTTAGATATTTCACTACCACTTATTGTTTCTGAGAACATTTGAATAGCTGAAATGAAACCTGAAAAAAGTTGTACATCTGTGCCAAAACTATGACACTCCCCAAAACTTTGACTAAATAATGTAATTCCGCTTTTCTCCAAAACCACAACATCTCGTATCATAATGTCCAACTTCTACTCTGATTATAACAATTTAAATGCTTCCTTTGTTAAAAAACTAAAAGAATTGTTTGAAATAAGAGAAAAATGTTGTTATAAAGTGAAAAAGAAGAGTAAGTATATTAAAACTAGGAGATGATTTCTCCTTTAACTAACCTATCACTGATAACATCCAATATCTTAACTTTAACAGTTTTATTCAGAATGACTTCATCAGATTTTAGGGTAATAGCAGGCCCACCTAAAATAGGATACGAATAATAGGTGTTTTTTCTTTGAGAATCTTGTTCAGCAACAATAACTTCCCACTCTGTTCCGATCATCTGTTGTTTTCGGTTAGTATTAAATTCTATGATTGCACGTTTAAGTTCATCACGTTTTTTCTTTATTAGATATCTTTCAGAGGGTGAATGTAAATTCACCTCAACAAAAGGTGAGTTAGGAAGAGGAAGGTATTTGTAGACTGTTATCTTTTCCACTTCTGAACCTATCTTATGCTTGATAACATTGATAGTTTTATCTAATGAATACACAGTTTCACCTGGTAATGAATGAATAAGGTAAATATGAGGTCTTATACTTGCATTAGAAAAATATTTTGCTGCTCTTAATGCATCAAATGGGTCTGAAGGTCTTCCAATCTCAGCACTATGGACAGAATCAAATGTTTCGCATCCAATACTTACAGTAGTTAGAGGTAAATATTTACCAATAATAGAAGCTACTTCTTCAGTAACTAACGAAGGTTTAACATTTTCTATTGCAATAACCCTTTTCTCTGCTCCTTGATCTCGAAGAGATGTTAACGTAGATAAAAGTTCTTCAATTTTTGGGAGATTTACTTGAGGATCATTAGGATTAAATAATTTTCCATCGGTTCTACAGTAGTCCAGAAAATCAGGTGCAGAAAGAACAATTCTATTAACCCCGTAGGCGAATAGTTCTTTAACTTCCTTTTCAATTAAATCTATAGGTTTACTTCTTGGTGTACCAAATGTTGAGGGGACAGAACAAAAACCGCACCCAGGAGGAATATTAGACGGACAAACCTCCAATCTTTCATCTAACTCCTCACATGCTCCACAGTTTGGACAATTCTGCTTTTTACGTACTAAAGAACCTCTATAATGGTTAGAGCACCCTCTAACTATCTCGACATAAACTTTAGAGTAGTGCAAATCTTTGTAGTGTTTAATAGCTTGAGTAGAACTTGGATACTGTAGAAAAATTTCTTGAGTAAAAGAGTTGTTTGTAAAAAGGTAGTTTGTTCCTTTCTTTTCACATTCAAAGAGCTCTTTTGTTGTATCTTTATTTTTAGTGGATAACTCATATAATTTTAAAAAATCGAAATTATGAACTATAATGGAATTAAGAATGTTTTCTCCCTCTTTTTTTACACCAATATCCGCACCTAAACGAATAACTAAATCTAAACTTTCAACAATTGGTCCACCTAAAATAATTTTAGAACATGAGTTAACTTTTCTTATCTCTTCAATAACCTTTAAAACAGCTACCTCATCTACTGACATTGCACTAATAAGAAAGATAGAGTAACGGGACAAAAAATCTTTATTATTTTCCTCAAGAAGATCTTCAACTCTCACAATTTTATAATCTAAAGAATGCTTTTCAATAACATTAGCAATAACTCTGGGACCTGCACCAATAGCATCACGAGTAAACCTTCTCTTTCCGTCATTACTTGCTAATGCATCAATCACTAAAATGTTCACATGTACTGATAAAATTGGGCTTTTTTGAATATTCGTATTGTTCGCTTTTAAAAGGAAAACAAGTCCTGTCACTATTATTTTGTGTATCTGGGCTTTTTATCTTTAAAACAGAATTCTCTAATTGCTATGAAAAAGTATAAAAATGAAAAAGAATTAAAGGAAATTATAAAAGTATGATTCCCAAAGAGGTTTGAAAAAAAAGTGGAAAATGAACTTTGTCAAGTATGTGGTTTACCCAGCGATTTATGCGTTTGCGAAGAAATAGCAAAAGAAGAACAAGCCATTCGTGTGTATCTTGAATCACGAAGGTATGGAAAAAAATACACTATTGTTACTGGCATTGACCCACGAGAGGTGGACATGAATGCTTTAACAAAAAATCTTAAGTCTAAACTTGCCTGTGGAGGGACAACAAAAGATGGGAAAATTGAGCTTCAAGGAGACCATCGGTTTAAAATTAAAAGTTTACTTATAGATTCTGGATTTTCATCAGCTAATGTAGAAGTACAGTGATATGGAAAAAACTAGCTTTTTCCTATTTTATTAAAAAATTAAAAAGAGTGTTTTAATGGATAACAAAGACGATTCTATGGATTTTAATAGAGGTAATGATGGTGATGATTTTGATCATCAAGATGATAGAAAGATAAAACTTACCCGTAGACCCTACTCAAAAATCCTTCAAGTATGCCCCAATTGTTTATCAATTCTTGAACAAGGAGGCTCTTTTATCAACATTATCGATAGATTTCGGTGTCCCAATGAAGAATGTGGATGGGTAGGTAGTTTTTGTGTAGAAGTAAATCGAGAAGATTATAAAAAATTCCTTGAAGAGCATTCTGCTAGTAATTAGAAAAGAAGTGTGAAACTAAAAGCTTATCAAGAATTAAACTAGTAGTGATTAGAATGCGTGCAACAATAGTTATTGATACAAGTAGAGAGATACCTTTAGACCTCTATGAGCAGTATCAAATATATCCTGTTGGATATTTACTTAAAGATTCTAAGAATAATATTCACAGAGAAAGAAAAACAGTAAGAGAACTCGCAACTTCGGAGTTATTAGAAATAGCAAAAAAAGACAAAAAAGCAGAACTATTAGCACCTAGCATAAAGGATTTTGTGGAGTTGTATACTTATCTGTCAGAAGATTATGATACTATTATCAGTTTGCATTCAGCAACAATTACTCCCGCAGTTTTTGAAAATGCTATATTAGCAAAAAAACTCGTTTCAGAAGCAAAAATAGATGTCGTTGATACTCCTACTTTTGGACCTTCATCAGCTATAATGGTAGAAGAAATGATAAAAGCTATTGAAAAAGCAAAAAGTATAAACGACGTGAGAAAAGAAGGATTTAATGTGAGTAGAAACCTACAATCTTTACTGTTATCAAAAAATGATCAACTGTCAAAGGTAGGGTTAAGAAAATCTTCTTGGCTTTCTGGTTTATCGGCAACATTTAGACCTTATGTGTTATATAGATTGTTCCATAACAACTGGAAAGAAGAAAAAAGATCAAGAAATGAAAAATCTTTGTTTAAAGAAATAAGAAACATCATTCAAATTGTAAAAGAAGCAAAAGATATCTCAAAGGTTTACTATAACAGTTTTATATTAGAAGATGAATTTAAGAATATTCTAGAAGACTGTTTCAATGACAAAGTTAAAGTAGAACAAAGTCATGCATCATTAGTTTCTCATTTCCTTTTAGGTGGAAAATACTCTTCAATAGCAATACTCTAATTTTTCTTATTTTAAAAAAGAAGTTAAATTTTGTAAAAAGTCTTAACATTAGTAGTTGTAGCTAATGCTAAATCTTCAAACGATACAGATAACATTTTAGCCGCTTTTTTGCAGAAAATAGCTATGCTAGCAGGCGTGTTCTCTTGACCTTTAACTAATGAATGATAGGGACTATCTGTTTCCAACATTAAATTCGTTATAGGTGTTAAATGCAAGTTTTTCATAAAATTCTTTCTATAAATTGCACTAGTGGGAACCGTAATATACCAATTATTATCCGTTATTCGCTTTATTTGCGATTCTGTCCCAGCAAAACAATGCATCAAAACGTTTTTACAAGAAAAAGTTTCTAATATCTCAATACAATCTTGTTCTGCATCTCGAGAATGGATAACTATAGGTTTCTCATGTTTTTGTGCTAAATTGAGTAGTTGTTCAAAATATCTCTTTTGAATCTCTCTCTTTTCTGCTTCTTTTACCCAATAATAATCTAACCCTATCTCGCCAACAGCAACTATCTTGTTCAAATTTGATTCTAACTTTTCAATATAAGCAGTAACTAAAGAGTCAGTTACTTTTGTTGGTTCAACTCCTAATGCTAAATATACTCCTGGTTGTTCTGTTGATTTTAATCCAAAATTGTAAGTGTCAGCAGTGATAGCACAATTAATGATAATTTTTACTCCTGCAGCATGAGAATCTTTGACAATTCTTTCCAATTTTGCATCATTTACCCATTTTGGAATTAAGTGACAATGTGCATCAGCTAAAATTACTTCTTGATTAGATGAAGAAAAAGAATGAGTCAAAAGTGACCTCCTCTAAAATATTTTAGTCCCCAACTCTTGTAACATAGATACTCCTCGTATCTCTCTATCGTATGATTCAACGAGTGTAACTTCTTGTTTTTGAAAAACATTTTTGATATAAGCTATATTCTTTTCATGTTCAGCTCTTCTATGTTTACAATATTGGCAGTTTTCACTGTCAGGATTGATTTGATTAACAACCACATGTTCATTAGGTATGTTATGAGCATGCAATTCTTCAGCTAATCGTTCTGTTTCAAAAATACCCATAAGAGTAGGAATAGTAACAATAACGAATTGGGTACGTGTAGCATCAGTCAATTGATCACGAGCAATGATTACCCTTTCTTTCATATTTTCCATAATCTCAACTGTATTATCCTTTTCTCCTTTTCCACCAAACATGGCTTTGATCATAGTCATCGTATTAGAAATTAATGTTTTCATCTTAAGCATTCTACCTAAGAAAGAATCAAGAAACTCAGGAATATTAAGCAAACGTAATGTGTGACCTGTTGGAGCAGTGTCCAAGACAACAGTATCAAAGCGTTCATCATCCGCAAATTCTAAAATTTTGATAAAAGATAAAGCTTCATCCAAACCAGGAGGAGGAATCTCTTTTAAATCATCAGTTATACCCTCTAATCCTTCCATTCCTGGAATGTTCATAATGTGAGAAAATTGGGAAGGATCAAGTTGTTTACCTAAAACACCAGAAAATTCGTCAGAAGCTTTGTCAGGATGAATCTCTAATGCAGATAAATCTCCATTTACACTTTCAACTTTAGTGATTTCTCCTGATGAAAAGTCAATATCAAAAGAATCACTTAAACTGTGAGCTGGATCAGTACTAATAATTAACACTTTCTTACCACTTTCTGCTAATTTAATCGCGATAGTAGATGCAATAGTAGACTTTCCAACTCCGCCTTTTCCACCAACAAGAACAAACTTTAACTCATTATCAAGTATATAACTGAGTGTCATGAGAAAAAAGACAAAAATGTTTATTTAAAGTTTACATTTGATGAAAAAAATAAAAAAAAAGAAGAATTAACTATTTTTTCTTTTGGATTCTTCGTTTTTGAGCTCGCTTGGATTTAGGTGCGCTTTCTACCCTTTTTCCGCCCTTATCGACTTTGATAAGTTTTCTTCTACGTAGGAAAATATAATCGACAAGAACGGCAATAACTAGAGCTCCTGTGATAGATAAACTATACCATAATACATTTAACCAAAGCTCTTTCTCAATAAGTTCAACATCCTCTATTACAATTGATAAAACATTAAAACGAATGGAACGTGAAAAATATTCAGTACCATTAACATCTACGTAGTCGACAGTTGTGGGGAGAATTGAAAAATTCCCTTCACGTAAAATTTTGTAGTGGTAAGAATAGAAGATAGTAGTATTAATATCAATTTGAACATATTTTTGAACTTCATAACTTTTGGTTGCTATTGCCCAATCATTGTACATAGAATCAAAAATAGTAAGATTATAAGCTGTTCTATTACCAATATTTTGTATTGTAACATTAACCTGAATCCATTGCAGAGGATTTACTTGAGTCTCATTGATAGTCTTTCTAACAGCAATAATAGGACGTGCAGGAATAGTGTCATTTCCCGCTAAAACAAACTCGTCATCTGGATTTGCTGGAGATAAAGGCTGAGAAAAAAAGTCCGTTTCTTGTGCTAAAACATAAGAATTTGAAGTAATCTGTCCAATACATAGTAAAGCGAAGAGGAGTGTTAAATATTTAATTTTTATGAGCATAAACTTACCTATCCTACTTATTCTAATGTGCTTGAACACCTCCAGTTTAAATATTTTGCTCTTGAATCTATTTTGAAAAGAAAAAAGTGAAAGAAGTAAAAATCACAAAAAACAAGGAGTATTTTAAAAAAAACAAAAGAAATGTTCAATATTTTATGAACAAAGAACTACATAAGTTTTTTAAAAAAGTGTTATAAAAACGAGCTATGACAGTAAAAATTGTTTGTGACACTGCAGCAGATTTAAACATCGCTAATGACGCTACATTGTATAAAAAATATAATATTGACACTTTTCCTATGCATGTAATGTTTGGAGAAGAAGAACATAAAGAATATGTGAATATAACCCCTTCAGCATTTTATGAAAGAGTAAAAACAGAGACAACTCATCCTACAACATCACAAGCTTCAACAAGTGATATTTTGGACACATTTCATAAGTTTGAAGATCAACATGAGGAAATTTTGGCCATATTCCTATCATCAGAATTGAGTGGATGTTATGCAAATGGTGTGTTTGCAAAAAAAATGTTTAACAATAGAAAGAAATCAAAATGTGAGGTTCATTTATACGATAGTAAACTTGCGAGTACAGCTATGGGATTATTAGTCCTTTATGCTTCTCAATTAGCTGAATTAGGTTTAAAAGCAACAGAAATTGTAGAAAAACTCGATTACTTCAGAGAACATGATTTAATATGCTACTTTACTGTAGAAGATTTGAAATGGCTATTCCAAGGTGGAAGATTATCACGAGCAAAATATTATATCGCAAGTTTTCTTGATAAAAAACCAGTTTTACAGTTTAATGATGGAAAATTAGAAGCACTAAAAAGTGTTTCTGGAGTAGATAATGCACTAAAAGTTATGGTTGACTTAGCTTTTCTTAAATATGAAACTGAAGACAACTCAAATCTCACTTTAAATGTGGTTCATGCTGATTATCTATCAAAAGCTAATGAAATCATAGAAAATGTGAAGGAAAGATATTCAGGAGTAAAAATAGGACCAATCTTTTCTGTAGGCGCAACAATCGGTGCTCATACAGGACCAAAAACACTTGCAATAGTTCTCACAAGAAATGTTAAAGTAGAAGAATAATAACATTCTACTTTAATGAATTATTTTTTTGATAAACAGAATGAAAAAGTTAATTGTTAATTGTTTTCACTTTTTGCAGAATAGTTATATCCCTCTCACAAAATTTTTAAGAATATAAGAAAACTAGATTTTATGGTTGTTAAAATTGTCTGTGATACTTCTGCAGATTTAAACATTGCAAATGATGCTACATTGTATAAAAAATATGATATTGACACCTTTCCTATGCATGTACTATTTGGAGAAGAAGAATATAAAGAATACGTGAATATAACACCATCTGAATTTTATGAAAAACTAAAACACATCAATTATCATCCTACAACATCACAAGCAATAACTAGAGATATATTAGAACTTTATGAGATCTTTGCAAATGAGTATGATGAAATTCTTTCAATACATCTTTCTTCAGAATTGAGTGGATGTTACGCAAATGGTATTGTAGCAAAAAAAATGTTTGACAAAATAAAGAAAAATAATTGTGAAATTTACGTTTACGACAGTAAATTAACAAGTGCTGCAATGGGGCTTTTAGTAATATATGCTGCACAATTAGCCAAGGAAGGATTGAATGCGAAAGAGATAATAGAAAAGTTAGAAGAATGGAAAGAAAAGGGGTTTGCTTGTTACTTTACTGTAGAAGATTTGAAATGGTTATTTGAAGGAGGAAGACTATCAAGAACAAAATATTATATCGCTAATATTTTAGATAAAAAACCAATATTACAGTTTAATGA
>CAZEQQ010000083.1:0-9233 GCA_964514425.1 uncultured archaeon | reverse complement strand
CAGGATAATTTCCTAATCGACCAGCCCTGGGGCATGCGATGTACCCTTTGTTACCGCCTGTGCTTTAGTTTTTTAGGTGTTAAGTGGTCATTCGTGTGATAGGGCAGACACACTCTTTGCCAAGTTTTGGCTTGTGTGTCGGAAAGTGCGACTTGGCAATGTGTGTGGCTGTTGCGTGAGTGTTATACTACATAAATCCAAATTTTTTAACTGTTTTTAAATTTAAACTAACTAGAAACTTATTCCTTTCAGTTAATGGTTTTTTACCTTCTAAAAGGTCAGACATAAACCTGTATTTGTAGGCATCTAATCTTTTATTTTTTTTGTCCCATTGAACAATCTTTTCAATAAGTTCAATGGTAATCTCAATTTCACCTTCTTCTTTTATATTGTCATCATTGAAAAATTCCTCCATATCAAAGAATAATTCAGGATTTAAATCAGTAACAATGTTTAGGATAATCTCTCCTTGATTTCTTTCGATGTCAGTAATGCTTCTATTATTTCTAATTTTGCTACTCAATGTTGATGCCATATCATATTGATATTGACTTAAATTCTGTGTTTCTCTACCCCAATTTTCGATTTTTTTCCAAGTTTTAGGATGAATCGATTTTAATCTATTTAAAGATGCTTCAAGCTCTGCTTTTAGAGTGTCGTCTTCTGTTAGCTTCTTTCTATTCTCTGAAGATTTGCTTACTAAGTCTCCTTTTAATGAGCTTAATTCAATGTTAAAATCTTCATTTTTTATTGCATTCCAACATTCTTCTTTCTTTGCCCATTCCCCATATAAAGAACCAGGTGCTTTTGTCTTGATATAATCTTCAATCTTTGACATAATTTCGTAAATCTTTAGTTTTAATGTTTCGCTTAAAGATTGTTGTTTCCAAATTTTGTAAAGATCAAGCTTGTATTCCAATTTATAACCCAACCAAGCCAAAGAATAGGGAACTGTTATGTAACGCATATCACCTATTGCATTTGGCTTTACGCCATAAACTTTTTCTGCTGATGAAAAAAGAATTGCTTTAGCAATTGAATCCTCAAACCAAACATTATCTGGTTTGATATTAAAATTATAATTAAGAAATTGAGCATAATTTTTCTGACTACCCCTCACAACAATATGAGGGCCAATGACTAATTTTTTACCATTATACACCTCTTCGTATGAGTTGATAAACTTAGCCAGAGATTCCTTTGTAAACATTTGACTCCTAGGATTCTGTTTGTCAAATTGTTTCCTCTTCGATGGAGTAATCCCAAAACGAATACGTTCATTTTTATACTGACCTCTTGAACGTTCAAAGAACCATCTGGTTTGATTAGTTTCACCTGGTAATGGGGGTGCCCAAGAAGTCCTAGAAATTTTTTCTAGTAAAACGTGGTTTTCACGGTTTGAACTAAGATCTGAAGCTGATACTTTATTTTGAGTATTAGCATACTCTGCAATTCTACCAACAATTTCTGAGAAATTTTCCCTGTCCTTTACAATTGTTAGTTTTACTGGAACAAAAATACTTGAAATATTTACCTTGTCTTTTTTCCAAGTGTGATATATAGAAGCTGTGGTTTGGCCTCCATTCACAATTTGGAAATCTTTTACTTGAGCAATTGCCTTGCCTTGATTGTTTGGCAAGTCAATAATGTTTACCTCCTCGGCAGTTGCAGCAATCCCATTATTAAATGCCATAAACATATGCTGCTCTTTAATAATGGTATTTCTGATACCTTTATTTATTTTCCCTGTGAATTGAAGAAATGAACGCACGTTTTGTTCAAGGAGTCTCGCACCATATTGCTCATATATATCGGCTAAAGCAATTCCTGGAATTATCGCTAACCAAGATTGATAATCGGAATTTTCTGTTTCATTTACAATACAGGGTACTTTGTAACCAGATTGCTCAAAGTTAATTTCTATTGGAACGCTAGATTTATCCGAAAGATTAAAAAGGTAATTAATGTCGATAGTTCTGTAAAATACAGTATATCCAGCAATGGTATCAGAGACTTTTAAATCTGCTTTTACCTCCCCATTAGTTATTAAAAAAACATTAACCCTTGTTAAGTATTCCTTTATTTCAGGAACATTTGCAAGTGTTTGAGCAAGATCAAAAATCTCCGAACTTTCTTCAATTTCGTTTACATACTCCTTGTAAATTGCATTTCTAAAAAACTTAACAACCCTGTCAATCGTTTTTTCAGCATCACCTTTAGCTATATTTTGAATAGTGGGATCACTAACATATAAAGTTACAAACAGGTCTAATGTTTCGTAGTTTTCATAAAGAGAATAACCGTTTATTTTGTGTTCTATTCCTCTTTTGCTGATTTTTTCATCAAAACAAACCCTATAGTTCTCTGTTTCACCAGCATCTGATAAATATGATAATGCAAGTTCTGTAAAAACTTGTTCAGGATTAGTTCCTTCCTCTTCGGAAATTAAACTTGCATTTACTTCTTCTTGAATGTCAATATAGAACTTAAGTAACTCTTTGTTTTCCATCTAACAAATTATTGTATTTCACTAAATAAGAACTCCTTGTCAATTCTCCATTCTTCTGATTCAGAAAGCACAATAGAATATTTAACATCACCAACACCAACAGGAATTATACTTTCAGTAATTCTGGGAAAATTACCTGAAACTTTATATATGTTTTCTTGGCGAATATTATAGCCTTTATCTTCATACTGAGGTTTGTGATTGTCGAAATACCCATATTCAAGTAATTTTAACCTAAACAAGTTGGTTGCGGCTGTGTTATCTTTCAATAATTCTATCACTTCTTCAATTAAAGCATTCAAAGATTCTCCATTACGTGTACGAATATCTAGAGAAAGATGAAAAAGAAAGATCTTTTCAATTATAGAATCGTCTAATTGCCTTTCACTTGTAATATGGATTTTCTGATGATTATTTCCGTGAGTTGTTTTTACTTCTACAGCCCAATTGGAATACTGAAAATCTTGAACTGATTTTTCAGGACCCAGCCAAGATTTAAGACAGTAATTCTTATCTTCGGTTTTATTCAAGAACAAACGCAAGAAATATACTTCACCATAAAGACCTCTTTGTGCTTCATCAGATAAACCCTGCTTACCAACCCTTTCAAATAAAGATTGCCACTTATCTAGTCTTTCAAGCAATTTTTCTACTAAAGACTGTTCGGATGAAACATTCGATACCTCTAGAATTAAATCTTCACAAAGTGTTGAAAATATATCTTTATGTTGTTTGTTAAGTAAAAGAATAAGCAAAAACTTCTTTGAATTATCTCGCTCATCAGGGAGTGTTTCAATTTTGATGTCTTTAAGATTGTTCCATTGATTTTCATCATAAGAAAAGGAAGTGTTAATCCTAAAGGCTATACACCTGAGTTTTTCTGGAGATTTAAGGGCAACAAATATATCGGGCAATACTTCAGCAGAATAGCGTTTGTAAAGCAAGCCAGAGTGTGTAGATGTTTCATTTTCTATACTAGACCAAATGTTGTCAATCTTCGTCTTCTCCATAATCTTCAAATTCGTCTTCAATTAAATCAAACTTATCTAATAATTCTTCATTTACAGCATAAGAAACAGGTGCATTGAAATTACTTTTTGGGAAACTAATTGCATAACCTACAAATGGATTTGTCCCTTTTGGCAATGGAGTATTGTGGACAATACTCTCTTCGGGGTCTAGAAGATAGATTAATAATAACGGTTTTTTAGGGTCTCTTAACTCATTTCTAACTATTTGCCCATTGGGGTACATTGCTTCTCCTTCCTTATTTCTATGACGATTAGTTAATTCCATTGCAATTGTTATTTCGTCTTCAGAAAAATCTATAAATTCATCTGAAGGGCTTATTATGTGCGATTTTCTTAAATAGTAAATTTGATTGCTTGAATTTTTATCATCTTCTGTTCTTTTCCATTGACCAATTTGTTTCATATTACTATTAATCTCAAAAATGGAGTTGTTTTTTGCATTAGGTTTTGACATAAGTGCAATTCGCCAATCGGTTAATTCGCCATTTTTCAATTGGTTATTAATGAATTGAATGATTTTTCTAGGTTCTGCTTTTTTTAGATTTTCGACAGACTGAATTCCTTCAAAAAAGTTGATTACCTGTTTTGCGGGAATATCATACCAGAGCAAAGCATTTGGTTTAGGTATATAATTAGAAGGGAGAGTTGAAATAAAACCCTGAGTGTTAATAAAATTGACATTAATAGCAGAGATATCCTTTTTAAATTCATAAGATTCAACGAGCCTACCAGCCCAAGAAATTTGTATGGTTGTTGCAGATCGCATTTTATTTGTTGCTGATATTTGCAAAACACCTGGATGTGTTCTGACTTTTAAAGCATATTGCTCTGGTGTTGAACCTGCAATATCAGACATATAATCAAATTCTTCTCTTAATTCCTCAGATGCTTGTGTAATATGACAAAACCATTCATTTAATTCTCTACTTGTAAACAAGCGACACAAGTCAACATATCCCCCCCGATAACCAAACCATCGACCCATTTGCATAAGAGTATCATACATTCTGGACGCTCTTAAATAATAGCTAATAGAAAGCCCTTCTAATGTTAATCCTCTTGATAATTTATTCCCCCCAATAGCAATTACTGAAAGACCACTTTTATGATCGAAGTAATCAAGAGCTTCTCTTGAGCCACCGTGAATTGATTTTACTACTATTCGTGAAGCAGCGTCATTTAAATGCTGTAAAACCTCATCCCACTGATGAACCTGAATCTGTGAATCTAAATTTCTAAGATCAGAGTCAAGTATTTGATTTGAAACGGAAACGTATGATTTATAACCATTCTCATCCTTTTCAAATGTGTTTTTTAGTTCATTTAGAATTAAAGGATCATTTTGATCGATTCCTCTTCGGTAGAAAACAAATTGATCTGCAACAAGTTCTGTTATGTAATCTTGCCAACGAACAAATCTTGAAACGTGGACTAGCATAGAATTGTGAACTGTAGTCTGCCCCCTTAATCTTCTGATTGCACAAGTAATAATAAAACAACGAATTGCAAGTTTCAGCGATTCAGGGAGAGACGAGGGCAATTGATCGTCTTTTTTGTGTCTGTCAGGCACAAAACTAGAGTAATCATTAATTCTATTAAGTATTGGTAGGACTGTGTTTGATGTTTCTTCTTCTTTCAAGGGATTAAAACCAAAAACTGTTTCTGGTCCTATATAATTCGATGGGGGCGGTATGTTTTTAATGAAATTTCTTGGGAACAAATTTTCGTCATCCAGAGGAATAAAAATATTTGCAAAAGGGGTTGCCGTGTAACCGACATATGAATTCTTACCGAAAAGTTTTAAAATCTTTGTAATCCAACTATTTATTGAACTTTGGATTTTAGGATCATTGGAGATATTGATTGAAGCATTGTCTGCCTCATCATCAATAAGCAATAGTGATTTGTCCCGAATTATTTTCCCCAATTCTGTATCCTCTACCGATTGTGCAGACAGCCATTGATATATCCTTTTTAAAACGTGTGGATTCTTTTTAATAACAGCAATAATTGGATCAGGAGTGTCAAAATTTAAACCTAAAGCATTTGCTGCACCTTGAGAGAAATCTCCTTTCTCAATGCTAGATGTCAAAGAGTGAGCAACATTTGATTTGCCAAAACCAGGCTTTCCTACTCCAATTTTTATGCTTTTTTGATTAAGTGCTCTTGTATGTTGGGTGTCAAATCCGAGAAAACTTTCATCAATTCTTAACTGCGTTTGACTCCTTAAATTGTTGTGAATACCAGCCATTACTATGATTAATCCAAAACCAGCATCTGCTGCTTTACAAATAAGTCCTGTATAGTTGGCGGTTTTACCAGATTGAACTTGCCCAACTACAAGCCCTTTTTTATCAACCTTAATTTTAAGTTTGGGGTCAAATAAATTGTCAAGAATTCCATCGGTAATTAAATCTAACTTGTTAATTATTTCAGGGGCAAAGTTTTTTTCCTCTTCAAGATATTGCCTGTAATTTCCCCAAAACCCATTTGTAAAATTAATTGAAGCCCTCTTTTCATTAAGCCAAGGTAAGTTTTCATCTGCCTTTACAATCTCTCTATACTCATCTTGCCTTATTGTAAATAACTCTTCCGCCTTTCTTATTAGCATTTCTTTGGTTTCAGAAATTGGAAGATTCATCTTCAAAAATGTATCGACAGCTGTTTCAATTTCTTGTGCGGTTACAGATGTCTTGCCAAATAGCAACTGACGAATTATTTTTATTGGGTCAATATTATTCATTTGTCAAAAATTCAATGTATTCTGGATAAAAGTTGTAGGGTTCTGTATTTAAAATTCTTGCTTTTGCTTTTTCTATCGACAAACCATTTGCAACAAAGTCATTAAAGAGTTTTTGCATAGTTTCTTTAATTGCATTATGGTCAATCCCTTCAAATGGTTGACCGTGTGGTCTTTCGTTTTCGCTTTCTTGAAGGGTGATTAATGGAACGGGGATAGTTTCTTCTATAAACTGCACAACTTTTTCGATATCATTTTTTAAGTCGCCAGATTTGGCTAGCAAACTATTAATTAGTGGGTGATTTCGATTGATTTTGTAAAAACGCTTTCCGTGTCTTGCTCTTTCTTCCCAGAATGGGAAGTACTCATCAGAAGCAAGTTTTCTTTTTAGTACTTTTCCCTTGTGTCTATAAACTTCAACTGCTTGGTTTCGTACTTCTTTAGCTAATGCTAAAATTTGTTCGCGGTATATTGAAGGTGGTCTTGCAATAGATTTTTTAATATCAATTTGCCAATCGCTATCAAGGTTATTTGGCAAATCAATAATAATTCTACAAAGGTCATAATGCACTTCTCTTTTGAAAAGACCTAACCAGTCACCAGCAACTAAAAGTCGTCTATTGCGATAAACATAAAAACCTTGATGAGCAGTCCAACTATCTTTAGGCCCTTTTCCATAATTGTATTGTTCGGCTGAAAGTTTGGAGCGATGAGGCAATACAAAACCTTTAATTTTTATTGAACCTCCTTCTAGTTTTGTTTCAGGTTTAGCTTGTATCCCGTCAACTCCTATCATAAAAGGATCCCAAGGAATTACAAGCCTATTTCTAAAATGAATTTTTAGTCCTTCCTCCATATATCTGTGAAACACCATAGATATATGTGATTTAACTGAATCCATAATTTTTAGAAATTTGCTTTTTGCTTCTATGCTTTCTTCTGATGTGTCTTTTGTAAGCCTATCTAAATCCCACCAAATTACACAAGTCCCAGAATTTAAAGATTCTATTTTTTCAATCCAATCCGAGTCGTTGGGAATATATCGAATTAGTTTCCAAGATTTCTCCTGATTAACATAATCCAAATCCCAACTCCAGAAGACAGGTTTATAATTACTTGATTTAGAAATTACTGTAAACTTTCTTGATTGTGAGAAAGAGGCAGTCTTTAAGCCCAGCCCAAATCGTCCCAAATCATTTTGATTTCTTACTTCTAATGGGTTTTTACTTCCTGGACGTAGAGCTTGAACAAGTTCCTCATTATTCATTCCAATGCCATCATCTAAAATAGAAAGAGTGGTACTTGAACCTTTCCAGTCATAATCTATCCAAATGTTTTTTGCCCCTGCAGTGATTGAATTGTCAATAATATCTGCTATAGCAGTTTCAGTTGAGTAACCTATTGCTCGGAAGGTTTCAATCATAGAACTTGCTTCGGGCTCGGCAGTTGTGAATTGAATTTTATTGTAGTCTATCATCTGCCGTTGAGGATCTTGAAAATTTCTTCACCAATTTTTTTTGCCATTAACGGTGGAACAGCATTGCCTATTTGTTTAAAAGCAGCCGTTCTATTAGAACCTTCTTTTTCTCCCTCAAAGTAGTAATCGTCGGGAAACGATTGTAAGCGGGCGGCTTCTCTAACACTTATTGACCTATTCTGTTTAATGTCTGGGTGTATGTAGTAATGACCATCCTTAGCTATATGGGCAACTACAGTTTGAGAGTAAGCCAAGTCCGCTGCAACAACTTTAAATCTATCAAAAAAAGATGTTCGATTTTGATGCGTTTTAAGTTGATCTGGTAAGTCGTTGTAGTTTAAGCGTTCTTGCGTTTTTTCCCATTTGCGAACAGCAATTTTGTAAATTTCTAGATCTTGTTCATTATGTGGCCTTGCAATGTGTTGTGTTAGTACATCAATACCATTCCTTAACGCAAATGTATTAAGATATTCAGTTGTTTCAGTTTTGTACTTTAAAAACTTGTCAATTCCTTCTCCCGCTTTTATTTTTGGCAAATCTTTGAGCAAGTCTTCAACGAAATATTTGTTTTCAATCTTTATTTCCTCAAGGTTTGGAATATTAAACTTCTTGTTTTTCCTCCATCCTAGAATAATTATCCTTTTTCTATTCTGCAGCACCCCGAAGTTAGTTGCTTCAACTGTAAATAGTTTAATATGATATCCTTTCGCAATAAATAGTTTCTCCATTTCTGCAAGATAATGCCCGCCTTTTGCAGATTTTAATCCAAGAACATTTTCAAACACAAACAACTTAGGTTTATACTTCTCTAAGTATTCTGCATATTGAATAAATAGAAAATTTCGAGGATCACCTTCCATTTTATTCTTAGACCTAGATCTACCAACTAATGAATAAGCTTGGCAAGGGGGTCCTCCAATTATTAAATCAACATTTTTACCTCTCAAGCATTTGTCAATTTGTTTTTGAATCTCTTTGTTGTTTTCGTCACCAATTGGAAGATTTATTATTGAGTTTAATATCTCAGACGGTATGCTTAAGTAAAGTTCATCTCGACTAATCTCTCCTTTGAGGTATGAAATATAAATGTCGATTTTTTTATTAGATTTTAAAAAGTGATATGCAGTTCTTGTTCTTAGTGTATTACAAGCAGATTTTTCAATTTCAACGTGAGCAATCGGTTCAAATCCAGTTTGGATAAATCCTTCTGAAAGTCCACCGGCTCCTGCAAATAAATCTATGAAATTGTATGCCATTAAATTCTTTTTTATAGTCGTATAAAGTTACAATTTTTTTGTGCGTTGGCAAAATTCAGGCTCTTTTGGTTGCGAAGAAATTGCTTGTGTGTAGGGCAACCAAATGTGCCTGAATGTACGGTGGTTTGTAATCAATTAATAGTCAGGATGTTGTCGTTTTTCTAGCATTGGCGGTAACGGCCGGGGGTATGTTGCGTGCCCTGTCGATACAGGCGTTTAA
>CAZEQQ010000082.1:0-9316 GCA_964514425.1 uncultured archaeon | reverse complement strand
AAAAATACACCGGGGGGAAGAGAAAAAAGAAAAGCCTGAAATAAAAGAAAGATAGAAACATACATTAATTTCTATGAGGAGTATAACTTGGAAAGGATAAAGGTAGTAGAAATTAGTAATGGAAAAGGTTCAAAATGTATGAACGAGAAAAAGAAAGGGAAATAGAATACCAATTTAGAGAGATAACAACTGAAGAATTGGTCGAAATAATAAAAGAATTAATGAAACAAAACTATACCAAATGGGTTTATGCCAGTGAATTAGGTATAGAGCTCAGAAAAAGGAAAGTGGTATACAAACAAAAATTTTCTGATTTAGAAGAAGAAAGTGAACTAATAAAGTTAAGAAAGGAAGGGTTAGTGTTACTAATAACGATAAGAGGAGAGAATGACGAAGAGGAAGATAAAGAAGAAGATTTTGAAAAATTAAGACTCGACCTCTTAAAGAAAACAATGAAAGATTTAATGATGCTACATAACAAAGAATGGCTCCCTACATCAATGATAGGAGCAGAACTAAAAAAGAGGTATGGACTGAAGTTGAAGAAACTTTTCCCAAGTATAGAAGAAATAACACAAGGGGAAATAAAAATGAAAGAAATAGAAAAACAACCATATCTAAACTTAACAACAGAGAAACTGGAAAAAATAATAGAAGAAAAACCAGTAAATAAATTCATTATAGCAGAAGTAAAAGAGTTCATGGAAAAAACAGAAACAGAAGAAATACCATTATCATTAATAGGAAGTATATTACAAAGAAAGAACCCTAACTGGAGAAAAGATTACTACATAAGCAGATCAAAGAACTTGAAAAAACTATTAATGGAAATAGATGAACTAGAAGTAGATGAAAAAGCAGAGATGTTAAGAATAGAAAAATAGAAAAGAAAAAAAACGAAAAAATGGAGGGGAGAGATGTATTGCTCCTGCATCTGTTCCCCCAAAACAGGAGAGAGGAGAAAAAAAGATGTGTGAGATTAGTTGAGGAGAATTTGAATAATTTTTCAACAGGGAGTAGAGAAATTACTAAAATTAGGGGTAATTCAAAGTACTTGTTGTTTGAAACGCTCAATTTTGCTAATTTTCTCTTTAAGGTTATAAACTAAAGGAATAGTAGTAACAAAAGAGCTGAAAACGATTAAAGCCATGGTGAAAAGGAAAGAGGGGAAGGTAGCTTGAGGATAAAAGTTATGACCAAAGAAAGAGGTTTGATTAAAGTAAGCAAGAAGTTGTAAAAGGGCCGTGCCGACGAAGTAGCCAAGAGCACCAGCAATAATAGCAAGACCAACAAGACGCAAAAAGACAGAAGAAAGAACGAAGAAATTAGTGCCTCCAATGATACTAACAATGCGGATATCTTTACGATTTTCAAGAAAAACATTACGAACAATAGTATACATGTTAATGAAGACAACCAAAAGAATGAGAGTAACTAAAGCATAAATCAAAGTGTAAGTGAAAAGAAGAGAACCTCTAAGATAATATTCAAAGAAATCAGCAGAAAGGGAAACGAATATACTAAAATCTGAAACAAAACGAGTAGGAGGAAGAAGATCTAAAGCACTATCAGCAACGGAAGGAACAATCAGAGTATGAAATTCTCTACCAGGAGCAAAAGAACGTTCAATGGTAAGAAGAGAAGAATCATCTAAATGGATCCTGACAGTAAAAAGACCGTAAGACATGAAGAAACTAAAAACAGCTGAATTACCAGTACTGATATTATAATAAGAGTAATGTTTAGTGAAAATGTCAAAAGTGAGAGAGTAAGCAGGACGACCATTAGAAAATTCAAATTCAAGGGTAACTAAATAACGAAAAGAGAGGATAGGAATAAGAAGAGTTTGATTAATACTTGTAAGAGAAAAAGAGTATTCGAAGGTGTCTAAACCACGTAAATAAGTGAGAGTGTAATGACCAAATTCCAAAAAAATAGTAGCATACCCAGTAGAATCGGACACGTCGATGTAACAAATACCTTTAGAATCACGAATAACAAAATAATTCCAAGCTAAAGGAGCGTGAGTAAACTCATCAACAAGGAAAAGAGAGTGATAACTTTTACCGAGGAAAATTGTTTCAGTAAGAGAAACAGAAGGATCAAAAGTAAAGGAATAGAATTCGCCAGAAAAATTGAAATGAACAGTGTAGGAGCAAGAAAAAACTTTGAAACTTTTTTGACCAAAAGAATTGGTGGAAAAAGAAGAAACGGTGCTGTTAGCCTCACTAGAAATAGTGAAAGGGAAAAATTTCAAATCAGTAATCCCACCACCAAGATCATCTTGAAAATGAAGGGAAACAGTAAGAAAAGATTGACCAGTGTAAAATTCGTAAGAATAAAAGAACAAGTTGAAAGCAGAATCATAAACATAAAAATCAATACGGTTGAGTCCAGAGGGAGTAGTGAGAAGAATAGCAGAGCTATTATAGCGGTAAGTAGTGTCCATAGAAGGAAGATAAAAGTAAATCTCTACCGCTGAAGAACTAAAGAGAGAGATATAAACAGAAGTTTTGTCAGAATATCTGTGAGGAGAGAGGATAGTAAGATCAGGAAGAACAGTATCAACGGAGAAAAAGAAAGGTGTAGCAGAGGAAACAGAGGAGGGAAAAGGGGAATCAGAAGAAAGGAAAGTGGAGTAAGAACTGTCAGAAAGATGAAAAGGTGAAGAATCATTGGAAAAGAGGTAAAAATCAAAATAAGGGAAGTAAAGGAAAGGGTCATTATTAGAAGTTAGGTGAGAATTAGAGTTAAAGTGAGAGGTAGGAGTAACAGGGGAGGCGGAAGCTAGAGGAGAGGAGAAAAGAAGAGAGTTCTCATAAAGAGAGTCAAAAGTAAAGGTGCTAGAATTGAAAGTGTCAAGAACAGTGAAAGACCAAGAACGAACGCGATTAGTAGTAGAAGTAGAAGAAGTGATAGAAAGAGAGTAAGTACCAGGATAAAGATGGAGAGTAAGAGAACCAGAGATAAGACCTGAACGAGAAACAGGACCGACAAGAGAGTAAAAAGAAGAAGAAAGAGAACTGGAACTGATAAGATTTAAAGTAATAGAAGAGGAAGAAAGAAGACCAGTATATTCATGAGAAAGGAAAAAGTCAAAGGAAGAACCAGAAGTAGAATTAGTAACAGTAAGAGAATAGGAAGAAAGAGCAATATTACCAGCTTGATCAATAATCTTGAGGGAAAGAGTGTAATTACCATCTAGAATAGGAATAGGGACAGAACCGTAAGAACGACTGAAAGGTAAACCGTCCCAAGAGAAATAGACAGAATCAACAAAAGGAGAAAGAGAATAGGAAAGATAACCAGCAGAAGGAAGAAGAGTATCATTAGTAACAAGAACATCATTATAAGTTAAATTAAGGGAGGGAGAGGAAGAAAGGATCTGAATAGTGTAAGTGCGAAGGAAAGAATCATAGTCTTTGACAACAAATAAAGACAAAGTGTGAGCACCGTCAGATAAACCAGTAGTAGGGAGAGAAGAGCCAGTAAAGGGAATAAGAGGACCAGAATCCCAAGAGTAATATTTGTGGGTAACATTAAAATGGTGCCAAACAGGAATAGAAGCGTTGTCGGAATAAACATTACTAGAAGAACCAAAAGTGCCAACAAGAACTTCGGAAGGATCAACAACGAAGAAGAAAGAACCAATAATAGAAGAATTAGAGAGAGGAGACAAACTAAAATCTAAACGATAAATACCACGTAAGTCAGGAGCAAGAAAAGAATAATTACTAACAAGAATAAAATCATCGGTAGCAAACCAACGATAGTAAAGAGGAGAGCCAAAAGAGTAACTAGAATTAATAGTAAGAGCAGTACCAGGAAGAAGATGAGAGCCATTCATAAAAGAAAGGAAAGGAGAATCAGTAGGAATAGAGGGGAGAACAGTAAAAAAGAGACGAAGTTCAGCATAGTGAACACTACGATTACCAGTGAAGAAGTTGTTAAAGGCATAGAAAGTAATATTGTGTTCACCAGGAGAAAAAGGTAAAGTTAAAGGATAGGGAGAAGAACGACGGTCGTACTTGTAATAAGTAGAAACAGAAGGATATTCATTACCATGGTAATAAAAAATATCATAACCAGAAGAACAAGCGACATCAAAAGTGATAGAGTCACCAATAATTAAACTATTGTTAACAAAATTGCGAGCATGTAAAATAGGGTGTTTATAGAAAACGATAAACTCAAAATAGCTTTGATTAAAGGAAGTAGTAAAGATGTGGGAAGTAGTAATATTGGCAAAATCGGTAGTAGCAACATAAGTACCATTAGGAAGGGAAAGAGTAGCAAAACCTAATTCGTCAGTATAAACTTGATAAACATGAGAAGAGAAAGATTCATCTTGGTCATAATTGCGAAATTGAACCCTTCTACCACCGATAGGCTCATCTTCGTCAGAGAGAGTGCGAATAGTAATCTCACGTTGAATGTAAGGGAGAAAAATGTCAACGGTACGGTCAGTAGCCAAAATGATAGAATAGGTGTCAGAAAAAATGCCGCCCATATCAACAGTAAGAACATACTCACGGAAAGGAAGAGAAAGAACAATAGAACTGTTGTCAATAAAAGGAGTAGTAAGGACTTTCCTCCCAGCAACAGTCTGAACAATTAAAGAAGCATTGTAACGGGTAATAGTAGCGTTGTAAGAACTTAGACTGACGGTCAATTGGTGATGACCAGTAACAATATCAGTAAGAAGGTCTCTATTGGTAAGAGAAGGATCAATCCTAACACGAAGATGAGAGATATAATCGTAGGTTTCAAAAGCCAAAAATTGACCAATCCAGAGAGGAGCAATAATAACATCATCCAAAAGAGAGTGAGTGGTAATAATAGATTTAACTTTCAACTCTAAAGCAGAACTAGTACGAGTAGAAAAAACAGTAATCAAAGAACCAATATCTAATCCTTCAGTGCGAGCAAAATTGGCACCAATAGTAATACCATAATGGTCATCAAGGTCAATCAAAGAACCACGAAGAGAAACGATAGAAGTCATATCCCAAAAAGTGCTAGTATCAACACCACGAAGATAAACAGCTTTATTCTCGTAAACAGCAGCAGCAATAACTTCAGGACTAACAGCAAGAACACCGGGAACAGCACGAGTAGCTTCAGCAATATCTAAAGGAAGAGTGCTGGTGAAAGGAGTGGCAGCTTCAGGATTAGAAATAATGATAATATCATCAGTTTCACCAAGATAGTCCTGAGTAGCTAAAAGCATACTAGAAAGAAGAACAGTAGAACCAGAAATAATAATAGAACTAAGAAAGAAACCAGTGAAAGCAATAAGCATACGGTTACGGGGAAGAATGTTGTAAAGAATAAAACGACGAAAATCTAAAACCATTAATGATCCTCCTGAAAAACTCTAATTTTGGAAGCAACAAAGGCAGGATAAATGCCAGAAAGAAGAGAAAGAATGATAGAAGAAAAGAAGACAACAGAAAATAAGGGTAAATCGAGAATAAGGGGAAGAAAAGGTAATTGAACAGAAGCAGAAACAAAAGAAACAATAGCAAGAATGCCAAAATAACCAATAGAAAGAGCGAGAAAAGCAGAAAAAAGACCAATAAGGAAAGATTGGATAAGAAAAAGAAGAATAATCTGGAAACTGGTGGAACCAATAGAACGGAGAACAAAAATGGTACGCTCACTTTCTTTAACAAGAGTAAAAATAGTGTAAGTAATAGAAAGAAGCATCAAAATGAAAAAAAGAAACTGGAGAAGAGTTAAAGAACGAAGAACATCATCAGTGGCAAACGTGATGAAATTCTTGGTTTGGTTCTGCTCACGAACAGAAAGATGGGGGAAAAGAGATTCAATTTCGGAAATAATAGTAGGAACAAAAGAAAGATCATTAACTTTAAGGTAGGCAAAAGAGTAAAAATCAAAAGAAAAAGAGTCAGGAAAAGAAAAAGTGCGAATGTCAGCTAAAAGTTCAATATCATATTCATGACCAGACTGGATGATATTAGCAACAGAAAGAGAAGAGTTCAAAGAAGAATCAAGAGAAGAAAAGAAAACAGGAGAACCAAAACTAACAGAAAGCTGAGAAGCAAGTTGTTGACCAACAATAAGGTCAGAAGAAGATAGAGGAAGGAGAGGATAAGAATATTGACGATATTGATAGAGTTCAAAAAGTTCCATGTCTAATAGACGAAGATGAGTGGTAAGAGGAGAAGAACTATTAGAAGAAAAAGCAAAAATCTCAAGATAAAGCTGAGGGAGAACCAAGTCAAGAAAAGGGGAAGAAGAAACATAGTCTTCCAAAAAAGAAACTTCAGAAAAAGAAAGATTACTATCAGAAAGAGAATGACCACGCTCAGTAACAATAAGGAGAGGAGAAGATTCAATGATGTCAGACATACCAACAATAGTGGAAGAATAACCCTGAACCAATAAAGTGGTAGAAATATAAATAATTAAAGCGAGGGTTAAAGTCAAAACAGCTTGATAGGTACGTTTACGATTGTTGAAAAAGAAACGAAGGGCAAAGCTGTAAAATAACATAGAACCATCTGAAAGAGTTTGAATAAAGCAAAGTATAGACTTTATTAAATCTTTTCAAATAAAAGAGGAAGTAAAGAAACAAAAAGGAGAAAAGAGAGAAAGAGAGAAAGAAAAAAGGAAAAACAATAAAAAAATGGAGAGAAAAGGATAGTAACCAAAAAAAAGCTAAAAGAAGAAAAGAGAAAAATAAAAGGAGGAGAATAAAAAGTGACAAGAAGTCCTCTTCCTTTAGGGTAAGTATTTCAAAAATATTTAAAAAGAAAGAAGTGAAAAAGAAAAAAGAAGAAAAAGAATAGGGGTTAAAAAAATGAGCGTGGATCAAGAATTAAAAAAAGTATTTGATGACCTGGTAAAACAAGTAGAAGAACATTGTACAGGAAATGACGGAAAAATAACAGCAGCAGAAAAAAGAATAATAAAGTCAATGAAAAAATCGTCAGAGGAAATGGTAAAAGAGATAAGTGATATACTGAAAGAAGAAGAAATGGATGAAATGAAATTCTTGAGCCTAGTAAATAAAAATAGAGGGAAAATACTAAACGAAATGTACGAAGCAGCAAAAACACCAACAGGAAAAATATCAAAGAAAGCAAAAGACCTAATAGCTATAGTAGCAAAAGATCTAACAGCATAAAAGCTGTAGAATAATATAGAGAAAAAGAAGGTTAATGAAGAGAATAAAGACAATCTAACTCCTGAAAAAGAGAAATAAGACGCTTTTTAGAAACTTCACCAACAGAAAAAGAAGTATTATAAAGAAAATGCTGGAAAACATCAGCATCTTTGAGTAGCTCAGAATAAGAATCATCGATAACAGATTTGTTACTATGGTTAGAAATGGAAAGAGAAATAAGAGAAATCTCATCATCAGAAAAACAATTGAGGGAAGAAAGAAGAGAACGGGATTCAAGAGAACTAAAATGAGCGTGATTATCACTAGAGCCAGTTTTGTAAGTGGAAAGGTCGTGAAGCATGCCCATAATGGAACAAAGCTCAACATCTAAACCACGTTTAAGGGCAAGAAGAGAACAAAGGGAAGAAACACCATAAAGGTGAACAAAACCACAACGACGCTCAAAAAGATCAGATTGGGTAAGGAGAATAGAATCAACAATTTTACGAACTTCTTCTAAACGATTCATAAAAAGAAAAAAAAGAAAAGAATAAAAAAGATTTAGATAAAGAAGAGAGGAAAAGAAAAAGTAGTAAACGACAGGAGTTTAGGAAGAAGAGAAAAGAAAAGAAAGAAAATCAGAAGAAGACATAAGTTTTTTAGAAAGGAGAGAGAAAGAAAAGTGGTAGAAAGATGAGAATAAAGAAAGTAATGGAAAAACACAAAGAAAATTACCCAACATTAGGGAAAAAATTAAAAGAACACCCAAAGGGAGTAGGAATATATACAGGAATAATGGCAGGAATAGCACTAATAGGAATAGCATATGTAATAGTGTTCAAAGGGATGAATACAGACATAAATTGGTATTATTACGGAGTATTCATAGCATTAAACATAATATTAGAGGGATACAGCGATTACCATACATACAAAAACAAAAGTGTCATAACATACTCACCATTAAGCTACATGAGCCTACTAAACATAATAGTATTCAAAAATATATACTTAGTAATACCAACAATAATGATATGTATAATAGCAGTAGCACTATTCGGAGCGAGAAGATACCACTCAATAGTGTTCAACATAGCAAATACAATAATAAGCTTAATACCAACATACATACTAATAATAGAAAATCAAGAAAAAATGGCAGGAGGAGGAATAGATTATCAGATATATATAATAGCAATAGGAAGTGTAGGAAGCTTCATGCTACTAAACACGATAAATTTGACAATAATAATAACATTAGCAACGAAAGGAAAAATAACGAAAGTAGCAAAAATGAATTTCGAAAAAAGAAAAATGATAGGAATGTTCGTGTTCCTGGTAACATTCGAAAGCATAGCAATGATAGCACAAGAAGCGTTCATAGCACTAGCAATATTGAGCGGAATAATAATAGTAGAAGTAGTGGAAATGCAGAAAAAAGAACAAAAAATAAGAGAAAAACAAAAATATCAACTAGATAAAATGGGAAACCCACTATTCGTAATAGAAGGATACCTAGAAAAAACAAAAGAAGAAATGGAAAAAGGAAAAGAAAAAGAGAAAGAAATAAAAGAAAATATAGAAAGAATAGAAGAAAAAGTGAAAGAAATGAGAGAAATAATAGAAAAAAAATAAAGAAAAATAAGAAAAGAAAAGAGAAAAAAGAGAGGATAAAAAAGTGTCAAATAAGGAAATAGTGGTAGTAGACGACGAAAAAGACATAGTAAAACTATTAAAATTCTTTCTTGAAAAAGGAGGAGAAGAAGAAGTAAAAGTAGCAAGAAAGGGAAAAGAAGCACTGAAAATAATAGAAGAAATAAGAAGAAAAAAAGAAAAAAAAGAGATAGTAGTAGTAACAGACATAAAAATGCCAGAAATGGACGGATTCGAATTAGCAAAAAATATCAACAATACATGGAAAAATGTGAAAATAATATTCATCACAGCATATGATCTACCAAAAATAGAACAAGAAGCATTAGGATTGGGAGTACAAAAAGTATTGCTAAAGAAAATAGGGATAAAAAAGATGACAGAGGAAATAATAAAAATAGCAAAAGAATAAAAAAAATTCAAGAGGACAATATTGAATCTTCTCAAAGTTACAAGTGGTATAGCAAAATAGGGAAAGGTGAATAAATATCAAGAGTTATTCCCATTTCATAAAACTAAAAAAGAATAGGA